>JAYTQW010000193.1:0-4903 GCA_043746535.1 Rhodospirillales bacterium | reverse complement strand
ATGTCGGTGTTCAGCACCACCGACCAGGCTCGCCACACCGACGCCTACTTCCTCGAATCCGGCGACAAGACGCGCTGCTTCTTCGAGGAGGAGGCGTTCGCGCCCGATGGGCGGCTGCGGCAGGCAAAGGCGCTGTCGATCAACAAGATCGGCCACGCCATGCACGACCTGGACCCGGTGTTCGAGGCGTTCTCCCGCGATCCGCGCCTGGGCGAGCTGGCCGGCGACCTCGGGCTGGCGGAGCCGGCGATCTGGCAGTCGATGTACATCTTCAAGCAGCCCGGCATCGGCGGCGAGGTGCGCTGGCACCAGGATGCCAGCTTCTTCGTAACCGAGCCATCGACGGTGACGACGTTCTGGTTCGCGCTGGAGGATGCCAATCGCGGCAATGGCTGCCTGTGGGTGGAACCGGGCGGCCATCGCGGCCCGCTGCGCGAGCGGTTCGTGCTGGAGGACGACGCCACGCGCATGGACAGGCTCGATGCGATGCCGTGGCCGACCGACGCCACCGCGATCCCGGTGGAGGTCGCGGCGGGCGCGCTGGTGGTGTTCCACGGACGGCTGCCGCACTACTCCGCCCCCAACCGTTCGCCGGTATCGCGCCACGCCTATACCCTGCACGTCACCGACGCGCGGGCGGCCTACTCGCCACGGAACTGGTTGCAGCGTGGCGCGGCGCTGCCGGTGCGCGGGTTCGCGGTCACGTAGATGCAGATTGCATCGTTGCAGATGATGCCCGCGCCCGGAGCCGTCCTGGCGGTGGTCGTCGCTGCCGTGCTGGGTGCCGCCATCGGCGCCGAGCGTGAGTGGCGGCGCCATCCCGGCGGCCTGCGCTCCTGCGCGCTAGTCGCCGCCGCCGCATGCGTGTTCACTGAGGTCGCGGTGGCGCATGGCGGCAGCAACCCTGCCGCCGGCTTCGGCGCCATCGCCACCGGCGTCGGCTTCCTCGGCGCCGGCGTGATCCTGCATGAAGGGGTGCAGGTGCGCGGGTTGTCCACCGCCGCCACATTCTGGGCGGTCGCCGCCATCGGCACCGCCGCCGGAGTGCTCGAGTTCGGGCAAGCGGTGGCGCTGACGCTGGTGGTGTTCTTCGCGCATGTGGCGCTGCGCCCGCTATCGGCCTGGATCGAGCGGCGGGCGCCAACGGAGGAGCCGGGTCCGCGCTAGTGGTTATGTCGGCCAACCTATCGCTTGGCATCCGTCACCGCCTCGCTCACGACAGGAGTAGGCTGTCAGGCGGGATCGTGGAACGCCTCGGTCTCGCGCCGGCGCCCAAGCATGAACGCATCCGCCACCAGCCACAGCGGCGCGGCATGAACCTCGCTCGCGCCGGTGCGCAGCAACTCGGCGAAGCGGGCGTAGATGCCGGTGTATTCCTCCGGCTTCTCCTCGATTACCGGCGCGCCGTCCACCAGCAGCCGGCTACCGCCGCCCTCCAGCTTCAATGTGTGGCCGCTGGCGGTGCCGACGGTGATGTCCCACACCTCGCCGCCCTGCTGACGCCAGTCGAACTCGGCGCGCAGGTCAGGCCCGTCAAAGGTCAGGCTGGCGGCGATGGGCGCGTCGCAGTTGGATGGGAACACCAACTCCGCGGCGCGCAGGAACACCGGCTGCGGCATGATCCTGGTCACGATGGACAGCGCGTTGATGCCGGGGTCGAACACGCCGAAGCCGCCCGCCTGCCAAACCCAGGCTTGGCCGGGGTGCCATTTGCGCACGTCCTCCTTCCACTCGACCAGCAGCCGCGTGACCGTCTCGCCGGCCAGTCGCCGCGCGGCCTCGATCACGGCGGCGTTGTATTGCGAGTGCCAGGTGGTGAACAGCACCCGCCCTGCTTGCTCGGCGAGCCGCGCGAGGTCGGCCAGCTCGCTGATGGTGCCGGCCGGCGGCTTTTCCAGCATGACGTGCTTGCCGGCCGCCAGGGTATCGCGGGCGATGGCGTGGCGCACCTGCGGCGGCGTGCAGATCGCGACGGCATCAACGCCGGGCAGTGCCAGCATCTCCTTATAATCGCGATAGCTATGGGCTACGCCCGGCACGCTCAAACCGCGTTGGCTGGACACAGCCACCAGCTCGAAAGCCGCGTTGGCGGCAATCACCGGGAAATGCTGGTCCTGCGCAATCTTGCCCAACCCGATCACGCCGATCCGATATGCCGCCATGACGCCGCCTCCCGTCGCATTTGACCGGAGAGTGCTGCGGGCCGGCGCGGAAGTCGACCCTGCGTTCAGAACAGCGTCATCTGGCTTTCGGCAAAGCCGCGCGCGGGCGCGGCGGGCGCCACGAACCCGCTGCAATCGAGCGGCGCATGGTGGTCGAGGCCCAGCCGGCGCGCCGCTTGGTTGAAGCGGCTGGCGAGCAGGTCGGCATAGGCGCCGGTGCCGGTGAAACGCTGCCCGAAACGCGAATCATTGAGTGTGCCGGCGCGGGTCTGGCGTACCAGTTCCAGCACATGCCGCGCCCGGTCGGGCACATGCTGTTGCAGCCACTCGGCGAATATCTGGCGCAACTCGTGCGGCAGGCGCAGCAGCACGTAGCCGGCCACCCCTGCCCCGGCGCTAGCCGCCGCCTGCAGGATGCGCTCCAGCTCGGCGTCGTTGAGGCCGGGTATCATCGGCGCCGCCAGCACGCCCACCGGCACGCCGGCGCGGGCCAGTTCCGCCACCGCCTGCAACCGCCGCGCCGGGCTTGCGGCACGCGGTTCCATGCGCCGCGCCAGCGTCGCGTCCAGCGTGGTCACCGACAGCCACACCCGGACCAGGTTACGGCTCGCCAGTGTCGTCAGGATATCGAGGTCGCGCAGCACGCTGGCTGATTTGGTGACGATGCTGACAGGATGGTTGCAACGCTCCATCACCTGCAGCACCGCCCGCGTGAGGCGCAGGGTGCGCTCGATCGGCTGGTACGGATCGGTGTTGGAGCCGAGCGCCAGGGTGCGCGCCACATATCCGGGCTTGCGCAACTCCCGTTCCAGCAACTCCGCCACCTCCGGCTTGTAGAGCAGCTTGGTCTCGAAATCGAGACCGGGCGAGTAGCCCAGATAGGCGTGCGTCGGGCGGGCATAGCAGTACACGCAGCCATGCTCGCAACCACGGTACGGGTTCACCGCGCGGTCGAAGCCGAGATCCGGGCTGGCGTTCCAACTGATGACGCTGCGGCTGGCGTCGCGGATCAGGGTGGTTGGCAGCGGCGGCAGTTCGGCCAGCTCGGTCGCCGCCATCTCCCAGCCATCGTCGACGGCGACGGTAGCCTGTGTGTCGAAGCGGTTGGCCGGGTTGACCGTGGCGCCGCGACCGTTGCGGGCTTGCGGGCGCACGACCGGCGGCAACGGGTCATCGGGCAAGTCGACACGTCCCATCGCGGCAACGGCGTCGTGGTCGATCTCGCGTGAGAGCGTGTCGGTGCCATGATCTGCGCGCATCCCCTGGTTCTCCCTTCGTTCCTTTGTTAACCTATGACGGCATACACTCAGGGTCAAGAACATTAAGTGAACGAGATATCGGTCATCATCCCCACGCTGAACGCCGCCGGAACGCTCGCGGCAACGCTGGCCGCACTGGGCGGGGTGCGCGAGACAATCGTGGTGGACGCGGGCAGCGACGACGCGACAGCGGCGCTCGCCACCGGAATGGGCGCGCGGGTGATCCAGGCCGCACGCGGACGCGGCGGGCAGTTGGCGGCGGGAATCGCGGCGAGTGACGGCGCGTGGCTGTTGCTGCTGCACGCGGACACCAGGCTGGCGGCCGGCTGGATGACTGCCGCGCGCGTGTCGATGCGGGACCGGCCTGGGCATGCCGCCTTCTTCCGGTTGGCACTCGACAGCCCGGACCCGCGCGCGCGCCGGCTGGAACGGCTGGTGGCGTGGCGCTGCCGGCATCTCGGCCTGCCCTATGGCGACCAGGGCCTGCTCATTTCCCGCAGCCTGCTGGAACAGGTTGGCGGAATGCCTGCGCTGCCGCTGATGGAGGATGTCGAGTTGGTGCGGCGCATCGGCCGCGACCTTCTGTGGCCGCTCGACGCCGTCGCCATGACCGCCGCCACGAAATGGGAGCGGCAGGGCTGGCTGGCGCGTTCGGCGCGCAACCTGGGCTGCCTCGGCCTGTATCTGGCCGGGGTTTCGCCACGCTGGCTGGTCAGGCTCTACGGATGAGGCCGTTGGCGATCGTGTTCGCCCGCGCGCCACGGCTGGGCTGCGTCAAGCGCCGTCTGGCCGCCGGCATCGGCGACCGCGCGGCCTGGCGTCTCTACCGGGCCATGCTCGCCAGGACGCTGCGCCTGCTCGCGGCGGACCGGCGGTTCGAGACCATCGTCGCGGTGACCCCGCCCGCCGCGCGCGGGCCTTGGCTGCAAGGGCTTGCGACCGTCGACCAGGCTGAAGGCGACCTCGCGGCGCGCATGGGCGGGGCTTTCGCCCGCTTCCCGCGCCGGGATGTGGCCATCGTCGGCAGTGACATTCCGGCCATCACCGCGGGCGACGTGGCGGGCGCGTTCGCGGCGTTGGGGCGGGCGCAGGCGGCGTTCGGCCCTGCCAGCGACGGCGGCTACTGGCTGGTGGCGATGGGACCGCGACGCCCGCACCGTCCGTTTGCCCGCGTGCGCTGGTCCAGCGCCGATGCATTGGCCGACACGCTGGTCAATTTCCGCAACCGGAAGGTGGCGCTCGTGCGCACCCTCTCCGACCTCGACACCGCCGCCGACCTGCCTATCCGGTAAGGTGCTCGCGCAGGCGGGGCATCAGTTCGACCAGGTTGCAGGGCCGGTGCCGCGCATCGAGCTGCCATACCAGGATGTCGTCCCAGGCATCGCGGACCGCGCCGGTGCTGCCCGGCAGCGCGAACAGGTAGGTGCCGCCAGCGACTCCGGCCAGCGCCCGCGACTGCATCGTGGAGGTGCCGATCTTTTG
>JAYTQW010000192.1:0-4763 GCA_043746535.1 Rhodospirillales bacterium | reverse complement strand
TCCGGCGGGTCCAGCGTGCCGTCGATCACCACGCGGTCCCATGTCCCGGCATGGCCCACGTAGTCGAGCCGCTTCTTGTAGTGGATGGTCCAGAAATACGGCACCGCATCGTAGCCCACGTCATGACCGAGCATGTTGAGGGCGGCGACGCGGCCATGCTGCTCGGCCACCCGCCAGTGCTCGACGCGGGTGCGCGCGCCGTCGCCATACAGCGGGAACGCTGCCACGTCGCCAGCCGCATACAGCCCGTCCGCCAGACGCAGCCGCGCGTCCACATCCACGCCGGCGTCCTCGCGCCGGGCGACGCTGCGCAGGAAGCCGGTCGCTGGCGCAACGCCCAGGCCGACCACGACCAGATCCGCCGGCAGCGTCGAGCCGTCGCCAAGCCGTACTCCCGTCACCGTCGCGTCGCCCTCTATGGCGACAACCTCTTGGCCCAGGTGGAACACCACGCCCTGTCGTTCATGCAGGCGGCGGAAGGCGTGGCCGACCTCCGGGCCGAGCGCGCGTTCCAGCGGCGTCCGCTGCGGGGCGACGACGGCGACCTCCAGCCCGCGTTCGCGCAGGCTGCCGGCGGCCTCCAGCCCGATGTAGCCGGCGCCGATCACCACGACACGACGCGCGTGCTCGGCGCTGGCGACGATGGCGTCGGCATCGGCGGCGGTGCGCAGCATGTGGACGCCGCGCAAGTCGCTGCCCGGCACATTCAGCGGGCGCGGCTGGCCACCGGGGGCGATCAGGGCCGCGTCGTAGCCGAGTTGGCCGCCATCCGCGAAGGTCAGCGTGCGAAGGGCGGGGTCGAGCGCTGTCACTTCGCCCGTCAGCCGCTCGATGCGGTAGCGCGCGTAGAAACCGGCATCCTGCAACGGCGTCTTCTCGCCGCCCTGCTGGCCGGACAGGGTATATTTGCTGAGCACGGTGCGGTCGTACGGCAGTTGGTCCTCGCGCCCGATCAGCACCACACGGCCGGCGAACCCGGCCTCGCGCAAGGTCTGCGCGGCCACCGCGCCGGCGGCTCCGGCGCCGACGATCACCATGCAGCGGGCGTCGTCGCCCTCGGCCAGCGCGATCGGGTCCACCCGCTCCGGCTGGTCGCCCACCGTGACCCGCACGCGGCCGTCGACGATGCCGACCGGGAAGCACGGCAGGTCGTCCACCGCCGGCGGCTCCACCGCCTCGCCGCTGGCGACACTGAACGCGGCCTTGTGCCAGGGACAGATCACCACGCCGTCGCGCAGCACCCCTTCGGCCAGCGGACCGCCGGCATGGGGACAGGTGGCGCCGACCGCGTGGTAGACCCCGTCGAGGCGGGTCAGCAGCACCTTGCGGCCATTAAGCTCCACCGCACGCAGCACGCCTTCGGCCAGTTCGTGCTCGGCGCAGACATCGTGTTCCATGGTGTTCGGCCCCGTTATGCCAACGCGGGCCGAACGGCTCAGACCGGCGGCGGGTTGCGGTCGAACGTGCGCTGGTGCCAGTACGGGTAGATCGGCGTGCGGGCGCTGGCGGCGTCCAGGCTGGCCACCTGTGCGGCGGTGAGGTTCCAGCCGACCGCGCCGAGGTTCTGGAGCAACTGTTCCTCGTTGCGCGCGCCGACGATCACGTTGGCGACGGAGGGGCGCTGCAACAGCCAGTTCAGCGCCACCTGCGGCACCAGCCTGCCGGTCTCCTCGGCCACCGCGTCCAGCGCGTCCACCACCCGGTACAGGTGCTCGTCATCCACCGGCGGGCCACGATCGGCGGTGGCCGGCAGGCGGCTGACCTCCGGCGGCTTCTGGCCACGCCGGATCTTGCCGGTCAGGCGACCCCAGCCGAGCGGGCTCCACACCACCGCGCCGACGCCCTGGTCGAGCGCCAGCGGCATCAGCTCCCACTCGTATTCGCGCCCGATCAGCGAGTAGTACGCCTGGTGCGCCACCATGCGCGGCCAGCCATGCCGGTCGGCCTCGGCCAGCATCTTCATCAGGTGGCAGCCCGAGTAGTTGGAGCAGCCGACGTAACGGACCTTGCCGCTGCGCACCAGCGTGTCGAGGGTGCTGAGCAGCTCGTCCGGCGGCGTCAGCGGATCGAAGCCGTGCATCTGGTACAGGTCGATGTAGTCGGTGCCGAGCCGGCGCAGGCTGCCCTCGCAGGCGGCGATCAGGTGCTGGCGCGAGGAGCCGGAATCGTTCTCGCCCGGCCCGCTGGCGAAGGTCGCCTTGGTCGAGATCAGAACCTTATCGCGCCGTCCGGCGATAGCTTGGCCGAGAATCTCCTCTGCCCGCCCGCCGGAATACACGTCGGCGCTGTCGAACATGGTCAGGCCGGCGTCCAGGCACAGATCCACCATCCGGGTCGCGCCGGCGACATCGGTGTGGCCCCAGGCGTTGGGGTCGCCGCCAAACGTGCCGGTGCCCAGGCTGAGCACCGGCACCTTCAGTCCCGAATGGCCAAGCCGCCGATGTTCCATAGGATTGCCCCCTGCGCTGTCTGCCGCTGGCCGAAATACCGGTTTGTATTCTGCCAAGCGCCTGCACTAGAATTTGCTCACAAGCCGGGGTGCGGGAGAAGCGTTTTGCCAGACCAGTTCGGCAACTATGTGCAGTTCAAACCGAGCGATCGGCCCGCCCCTGCCCATGCAACCCTGCTCGCGCCCGCACCGGCGGACGAGACCATCGAGGTCAGCGTTTACCTGAAGCCGCGCCATCCCGATGCCTCGACGCAGGCCGCGATCCAGACCGGGACCATCGAGCCGCGCGCGGCGTTGCGGGCGCATCGCGAGCGGGCCTATGCCGGCGATATCCGCCTGGTGGCCGACTTCGCCGCCGCGCACGGCCTGAGTGTCGCCGCCGCCGATCCGGCGCGGCGGCTGGTGCGGCTGTGCGGCCCGGTCAGCCATATGGAGCAGGCGTTCCGCACCGTGCTGCACCACTACCGGGGCGATGACCGCGAGTTCCGCGCCCGCTCCGGCGTGCTGCACCTGCCAGAGCGACTGGCCGCGGTGGTGGAGTCGGTGCTCGGCCTCGACACCAGGCCGGTCGCGCGGTCCCGGCTGGTCTGGCAGGCGGACCCGGCGGCGCGGGACGGCAACCTGCCCAACCTGTTCGCGGCCTTGTACGACTACCCGAGCGGTCAGGACGGCAGCGGCCAGACCATCGCGTTGATCGAGTTGGGCGGCGGTTTCCGCGCGGCGGACACCGCCGCCGCCTTCGCCGCCATGGGCCTGCCGGCGCCGCGCGTGGTCGCCGTCTCCGTGGATGGCGCCGCCAACGCCCCCACCGGCGGCGGCGCCGATGGCGAGGTGGCGCTGGACATCCAGGTGGCCGGCGGGCTGGCGCCTGGGGCGGAGATCGCGGTCTATTTCGCGCCGAACACCGATGCCGGGTTTGCCGACGCCATTTCCTCGGCGTCGCAGGACGCCACGCACAAGCCCTCGGTGCTGTCGATCAGTTGGGGCAGCGCCGAGGCGAACTGGACCGAACAGGCGGTGCAGACGATCAACTCGCTGCTGCATGACGCCGCCACCCTGGGCATCTCGGTATTCGCGGCGTCCGGCGACAGCCTCGCCCCCGATGGTGTCGGCGACGGGCAGGCGCATGTGGACTTCCCGGCATCCAGCCCGTGGGCGATGGGGTGCGGCGGCACCGCGACGACGCTGGCCGGCGACGCCATCGCCACGCAGGCGGTGTGGAACGACGGCGCCAGCGGCACCGGCGGCGGCATCAGCGACCTGTTCGACCCGCCGGCGTTCCAGGCCGCCGCCGACCTGCCGGCCAGTGTCAATGGCGGCCGGCACGGGCGCGGCGTGCCCGACCTGGCCGGCAACGCGGCCCCGGCCAGCGGCTATGTCATCGTCGTCGGCGGCGTGCGCCAGGTGGCCGGCGGCACCAGCGCCGTGGCCCCGCTCTGGGCCGGGCTGGCGGCGCGGATCAACCAGCGCGCGGCGCACCCGGTCGGCTTCTTCCTGCCGGCGGTGTATGGCCGCCCGGAGCTGTTCACCCAGGTCACCGCCGGCCACAACCGGCCCGCCGGCTCGCGCATCGGCTATCCGGCGCGACCCGGCTGGAACGCCTGCACCGGGCTTGGCACGCCGCGCGGGCAGGCGCTGTCCGACGCGCTCGCCGCCGCCAACACACCCGCCACCGTCTGACTGGAGGAACTTCCATGGCCATGCAGGACCGTCTCTCGCTCGACCCCGCCGTGCGCCCGGTGCGCGAAGTGTCGCTCGACCAGCCGTTCACCGATCCGGTGGCGTACGGCAACGGGCCGCAAGACTCGGTGACGGACGCCACCGAGGCCGCCGCCGTGACCCGCCACGAGATCGTGCTGGACGGCAAGAACATCGCCTACACCGCCACCGCCGGCCATCTGGTGACGGCGGACCCGAGCAGCTCGAAGCCGGACGCGAAGATCTTCTACGTCGCCTTCACCGCCGACGGCGCCGAGCCGCGCACCCGTCCGGTGACGTTCTTCTACAATGGCGGTCCTGGGTCGTCGTCGGTGTACGTGCTGCTCGGCTCGTTCGCGCCGATGCGCATCCGCACCGCGTTGCCCAGCTTCACGCCGCCGCCGCCGTACGCCATCGAGACCAACACCGACAGCCTGATCGACCGCAGCGACCTGGTGTTCATCAACCCGGTCGGCACCGGCTATTCCGCCGCCGTGGCGCCGAAGGTGAACAAGGATTTCTGGGGCGTGGACCAGGACGCCGGCTCGCTGCGGCAGTTCATCAAGCGCTACCTGACCGTGAACCACCGCTGGAACTCGCCCAAGTTCCTGTTCGG
>JAYTQW010000191.1:0-3852 GCA_043746535.1 Rhodospirillales bacterium | reverse complement strand
GCGCAGCCCGGCCAGACCCGCCAGGTCGCGGGCCCGCGCCACCGCCATCGCCACATAGGCGCCAGTGTCGGCGGCCACCCAGTCGGACAGGCCGACATTTCCGAGATGGCTGGTGGAGTGCCGGCCGGCAAAGGTGACGCCGGCCAGGGTGACGACCGGCACGCCCATCCACAGCGCCTCGCAGGTGGTCAGGCCGCCGGTGTAGGGGAACGGGTCGAGTGCGATGTCGATGTCGCCATACTGCGCCAGCAGGTCGCGGTGGCCGGAGCCGCCGCGCAGGTCGAGCCGCCCGGAGGCGACGCCGTGCGCCAGGAAGGCGGCACGCAGCGCCTCGGCGGTGGCGGCGTCGTTGAACTGGTGGAACTTCAGCACCAGCCGGGCATCCGGCACCTGCCGCAGGATGTCCGCCCAGGTGGCGATGACGCGCGGCGTGATCTTGGCCAGGTTGTTGAAGCAGCCGAAGGTGACGTGGCCGCGCGCGGTGGCCGGCAGGCTGGCCACCGCCGGCGCATGGGCCGGCGGGCTGTAGCAGGCGTAGCCGTCCGGCAGCAGCAGCAGCCGCTCGGTATAGCTGGCGGCCAGTTCGGGCGGGGTCTCCCAGTGGTCGGAGATGAACCAGTCCATCGCCGCCATGCCGGTGCTGTGGTTTTGCAGGCCGACCCATTTCACCTGCACCGGCGCCATCCGCGCGGCGCACGCGGCCAGCCGTCCCTGGTCGCCGTAGCCGCCCAGTTCGAGCAGGATGTCGAGGTCGAGGCCGCGCGCCCGCTCGATCAGCGCCGCGTCCGAAAGGGTGTCGACCACATGCCACTCGCTGGCGATGGCGCGGAAGCGGCGCTGCATCGGGTCGTCGCTGTGCGGCTGGCCCAGGCAGACCAGATCGAACGCGGCCGGGTCGAGCGCCTCCAGCCCCGCCAGCGTCAGCCAGCCGACCGGGTGGGTGCGCAGGGTCGGCGACAGCAGGCCTACCCGCAGGCGCCCGCCCGGCTGGGTATGGCCGCGCGCCACCCAGGGCGCGGCGCCGGATGCGGCGGTGAGTGCCGCCCGCATGGCCGCCTCGGTCATCGCCTCGGGGTCGACCGGGTCGGCATAGGCCAGCGCCGCCGCCAGGGTGCGCCAGGGCAGGTGGTGCGCGGGCGCCACCGCCGCCGCGCGCCGGACGGTGGCGACACCCTCGTCCTGGCGGCCGAGGCAGATCAGCGCGTTGGCGAGGTTGCACAGCACGTCGATGGCCTCCGGCGCCCGCGCCGACTGCGCCTCCAGCAATGCGTGGGCCTCGCGGTAACGGTGGGTGCGGTTATAGGCGGCGCCCAGATTGTTGCGCAGCACCGCATCGTCGGGGTTCAGCGCCACCGCCTGTTGCAGGGCGGCCACCGCCGGCTCGAAGCGTCCGGCGTTGATCAGCGCCTCGGCGAAGGCTACGGCGATGCGCGGGTGGTCCGGCTCCAGCGTGGCGGCCACCTCCAACGCATCCGCCGCCGCGTCGTGGCGGCCGAGCCGGCCGAGCAGCCAGCCGCGCGCCGCCGGCAGCACGGCATCCAGCGGCCGCGCGCTGGCGTCCATCTCCAGCCGCGCCAGCTCCGCCTCCTCGGCGCCGCTGGCCAGGGTCGCCTGCATCAGCCGCAAGGCGATGTCGACATCGCCCGGCGCCAGCGTGTGCGCGCGGAAGAACGCAGCACTGGCCGAGGCCGCCTCGCCTTGCCGCATCAAGGCGACACCCAGCGCGTCCCAGGCCTCCCACGCCTCGGGCGCGATGCCGCAGGCACGCAGCAGCAGCGGCTGTGCTGCGGCCGGTTGCAGCCGGCGCAGCAGCAGCACGGCGAGGCTGATGAGGGCATCGACGCGCCGTGGGTCGCGGGCGAGCGCCGCCTCGTACGCCGCCTCCGCCGCCGCATGGGCGCCGGCGCCGCGCAGGAACTCGCCCAGCAGCACCTGTGGGCCGGCCGCGTCGGGCCGCGCCGCCACGGCGGTGGTCAGGCGGGCCAGGATCGGGTCGGCATTGGCGGTGGCATCGAGAAGCGCGCTCATGGCCGGGTCAGCACCATCAACAGCCCGGCGACCGGGGCATCGCCCTCGCGCCGGAGGATTTCGGGACGCAGTTCCAGCACCACCAGGCCGGCGGCGGCGGCACAGGCGGCGAGGTAGGCGGGGCTGTGGGCATAGCGGCCGCGCGGACCCAGCACCCAGTCCTCGGCGAGCTTGCCGGGCGTCGCCGGCGGCAGGCTCTCGACCGAGAGCATGAACATGCCGCCGGCGGAGAGCCGCCCCGCCACGCCCAGGAACACCATCGCCAGCGGGCCGAAATAGCAGAACACGTCGGCCGCCAGCACCAACGGGTAGCGCGGCCCCGGTCGCGCCAGCACCGCGTCGATATCCGCCTCGTCCAGCCGCGCGTACAGGCCCTTGTCCGCCGCATGGGCCAGCATGGCCGGGGACAGGTCGACGCCGTGCCAGGGTCCCAGCGCCAGGTCGGACAGCGCCACCGCCACCAGGCCGGTGCCGCAGCCCAGGTCGAGCACCGGACCGAGCGCGCCGCCGCCATCCGGCCAGCGCGCATGCGCCAGCGCCATCCGGCGCAGCAGGCCGGGCACCCGGTAGCCGAGTGCGATCAGATGCGCCTCGAACTGGTCGGCATAGCCGTCGAACACCGTCCTCAGATACTCCGCCGGCGCCTGCGTGGCGCGCACCTGCGCACCGCCGCCGGAGTTGGCCATATGGCGCACGTAGCGGTCCTCCGGCGCCAGCAGCAGCGCCGCCGCATAGGCCGCCCGTGCCGCATCGGGCTGGTCCAGGCAGGACAGCGCGTGACCGAGCAGGCCGAGCAGCATGGCGTCCACCACGCCCTCCGCCTGCGCCCGCAGGCCAAGGGCCGCCGCCCGGGCCGGGTCGCGCTGCGCCAGCGCCAGCCGGAGCGCCGCCGTGCGGATGGCGAGGTCGAGCGGGGCCGCCACGATGGCCGCGTCGAGCGTGGCGCGCGCCACGTCCGCCTGTCCCAGCGCCTGTTGCGCCCACGCCAGCGCCACCCATACCGAGGGTCGCACCGCCGTGTCCGAGGCGGCGTCGCGCAGGCAGGCGACGGCATCCTCCGCGCGGCCGCACTCGGCCAGCGCCACGCCAAGCACCGCCTTGGCGGCGGGGCCGCCACGCCGCGCCAGCACGACGTCGGCGGCATCCGCAGCGGCGCCGGCGGGGTCGCTGGCGCGCAGCCGCGTCTCGGCGCGCAGCAGGCGCAATTCCTGTGCCAGGGGGTCCAGGCCGAGCGCCGCGTCGAGCACCGCCAATGCCTCGGCGGCACGCCCCTCCAGCAGCAGCACGCGGCATTCGGCGTCGGCGAGATCCTGCGGTTCCGGCGCCAGCGCGCGCGCCGCCTCCAGCAGCGGGCGGGCGACGGCCTGCCGCCGTTGCGCCGTGGCGGTGCGCGCGGCCCGCAGCAGCATGGCGGCGCGGCCGCACGCGGGCGGCTCGAACGCCAGCCGTGTCATGGCGTTCATGCCAGCGATCCCCTCATGCGATCAGTCCTTGCGCCTGCACCGCCAGCGTCTCCAGCGATGTGGCGTCGCTGGCAGGCGCGGCCTTCTGCGATTGCAGGTAGCGTTGCGTGATGCTGTCGATGTAGTGGGGGTCTTTCAGCTTGGTGAGATCGAGGCGCTGGCCGACCGCCTGCTCCTGCGCCGGCAGGCCCTGGTAGGCGATCTGCAAGGGGATGTTGAACGCGCCCAGCACCACGGCGCGGAAATTGGCATCGCCCAGAACCTGGTCGACCGACTCGATGGCGCCGGCGCGCGCGCGGAAGTCGAGCGCCTTCGACAGGCCCGGCGTGGCCGCGTCCAGCGACTTGCGCCACGTCACCTC
>JAYTQW010000190.1:0-2408 GCA_043746535.1 Rhodospirillales bacterium | reverse complement strand
GTCGCCGCCGAGAACTTCTATGGCGACGTGGCCAGCCAGCTCGCCGGGCCGGGCGTCGCCGTCACCAGCATCCTGAGCAACCCCGACCAGGATCCGCATCTGTTCGAGGCCAGCGCCTCCACCGCCCGCGCCATCGCCGGCGCCGCCATCGTCATCCGCAACGGCGCCGACTACGACCCGTGGATGGACAAGCTGCTGGCGGCGGCCGCCTCCTCGCACCCGGTCGACATCGTGGCGGCCGAGCTGGTCCATGCGGTACCCGGCGCCAACCCGCATCTCTGGTACGACCCGGCCACCATGCTGGCGGTGGCGCGGGCGGTCTCGGCGGCGCTGGCCCAGGCCGATCCGGCGCACGGCCCCGCCTACGCCGCCCGCCTCGCCACGTTCGAGGCGGCGCTGGCGCCGGTGCAGGCCCGGATCGCGACCATGCGCCGCCGCCTCGCCGGCACGCCGGTCACCGCGACCGAGCCGGTGTTCGGCTATATGGCCGCCGCCCTCGGCCTGCCCATGCGCAACGAGCGCTTCCAGCTCGCGGTGATGAACGGCACCGAGCCGGCGATCTCCGACGTGGCGGCGTTCGAGGACGATCTGCGCCAGCACCGGGTGCGGCTGTTCATCTACAACAGCCAGGCCAGCGACCCGGCGGCCGTACGGCTGCGCGACATTGCCGCCGAGGCGCATGTGCCGCAGATAGGCGTCACCGAAACGGAGCCGGCCGGCCTGACCTACCAGGCCTGGATGACCGGCACGCTGGACGCATTGGACCGCGCGCTGGGCAAGCCCGCCTCGTGACCCCCGCCTCATGACCCCCGCCTTATGACTGCGCCGGCCATCGCCCTGCGCGGCGTGACGCTGCGGCTGGGCGGGCGCGAGGTGCTGCGCCACATCGACATCGAGGTGGCATCCGGCGAGTTCATCGGCCTGCTCGGCCCCAACGGCGCCGGCAAGACCACGCTGTTGCGGGCGATCCTGGGGCTGCTGCCGCCCGCCTCCGGCCAGATCGCGGTGCTGGGCGGGGCGGTGCGCCGGGGCGACGCGCGCATCGGCTACCTGCCGCAGGCACGCGCCGCGCTCGCCGGCCATCTGTGCGGCTGGGATGTGGTGGCGCTGACCGCCGGGGGGGCGCGCTGGGGGCTGCCGCGACTGGACCGGGCGCTGGCCCGCGAGGTGGACCACGCGCTCGATCTGGTCGGCGGCCGCGACCTCGCCCGCCGCCCGATCGGCGAGCTGTCCGGCGGCGAGCGGCAGCGGGTGCTGCTGGCACAGGCGCTGATCGGCCAGCCGCGCATCCTGCTGCTGGACGAGCCGCTCAGCAGCCTCGATCCGCGCCACCAGCACGCAACCGTCGCACTGGTAGCCCGCATCCGGCACGAACTCGGCATGGCCGTCATCTTCAGCGCGCACGAGCTGAACCCGCTGCTGGGGGCGATGGACCGGGTACTGTATCTCGGCGGCGGCGCGGCGGCGCTCGGCACGGTGGCCGAGGTCATCACCGGCCCGGTGCTCTCACGCCTGTATGGCGCGCCGATCGACGTGATGCGCGCCGGCGGGCGGGTGTTCGTCATGTCCGGCGAGCACGACATCGAGCGGGCCGACGCCTGCCACACCCACTGATCCGGCCACCGTCCTGATGTTCGAGTATGACTTCATGCGCACCGCCTTCGCGGCATCCGGCATCGTCGCCGTGGTCGCGGGCGTGGTCGGCTACGTGCTGGTGCTGCGCGGCCAGAGTTTCGCCGGCCACGCGCTGTCCCATGTCGGCTTCACCGGCGCCACCGGGGCGATCCTGCTCGGGGTGTCGCCGCTGGGCGGGCTGGTGCTGGCGACGGTCGCCGCCGGGATCGGCATGGGCCTGCTCGGCCCCGGCCTGCAAAGCCGCGACGTGGCGATCGGCATGGTGCTGTCGATGGCATTGGGGCTGGGGCTGCTGTTCCTGCACTTCTTCACCGCCTACGCCACCCAGGCGACCGCGCTGCTGTTCGGCAACGTGCTGGGGGTGGACACGCACACGCTATGGGCGCTGACCGTCCTGGGAATCGCCAGCCTCGCCGGCCTCGCCGCAATCGCCCGCCCGCTGCTGTTCGCCAGCCTGCAACCGGAACTGGCCGAAGCGCGCGGCGTGTCGCTGACCGGCATGTCGGTGCTGTTCCTGGCAATAGTGGCACTGACCACAGCCGCCTGCACGCAGATCGTCGGCGTGCTGCTGGTGTTCACGCTGATGGTCGGCCCAGCGGCCACCGCGCAACTCATCTCGCACCGGCTCTGGCACGGCATCGCCCTGTCGGCGGCGCTGGCGCTGGCACAGGCATGGGCCGGGCTGGCACTCGCCTACGAAACCGACTGGCCGACCAGCTTCTGGATCACCGCGCTGAGCGGCACCTGCTACCTGCTGGCGGTGCTGGCGAGCC
>JAYTQW010000189.1:0-7095 GCA_043746535.1 Rhodospirillales bacterium | reverse complement strand
ATCATGCGTGTCATGGACGTGTTGCTGGTGTTCCCGTCGTTGTTGTTGGCGATCGTGATCGTGGCGATCCTCGGGCCGGGGCTGTTCAACGCCATGCTGGCGGTGGTCGTGGTGACGTTGCCCGGCTACACCCGCCTGTCGCGCGCGTCGGCGTTGTCGGAGTTGTCGCGGGACTACGTCACCGCCACGCGCTGCGCCGGGGCCTCGGCGCTGCGGCTGATGTTCCTGACGGTCTTGCCGAACTGCCTGGCGCCGCTGATCGTGCAGGCGACGCTGGGCTTTTCCTCGGCCATCCTGGACGCGGCGGCGCTCGGCTTCCTCGGCCTGGGCGCGCAGCCGCCGACGCCGGAATGGGGCACCATGCTGGCCGGGGCGCTGGAGTATTACCAGCGCGCATGGTGGGTGCTGACCTTTCCCGGCCTGTCCATCCTGGTCACCGTGCTGGCGTTCAACCTGTTCGGCGACGGGCTGCGCGACGCGCTCGATCCGAAGCTGAAGCGCTGATGCCGCTGCTAGAAATCCGCAACCTCTCGGTCGAGTTCGCGACCGGGCAGGGCCGCTTCCGCGCGGTGTCGGGCGTGGACATCAGCGTCGATACCGGCGAGGTGCTGTGCGTGGTCGGCGAGAGCGGCTCGGGCAAGTCCGTCTCCATGCTCGCGGTGATGGGGTTGATCGCCTATCCCGGCGTGGTGCGCGCCGACGTGATGCGGTTCGACGGCACGGATCTGCTTGGCCTGTCGGACAGGGCGCGGCGAAAGCTGATCGGGCGCGACATCGCCATGGTGTTCCAGGAGCCGATGTCCTCGCTCAACCCGTGCTTTCCGGTGGGATGGCAGATCGGCGAGAGTCTGCGCACCCACCACGCCGTGCCACGCCGGCAGGTGCGCGACCGCGTGATCGAGCTGCTGGCGCAGGTCGGCATCCCCGATCCGGCCAGCCGGCTGCGCGCGTTCCCGCATCAGCTTTCAGGTGGGATGAACCAGCGGGTGATGATCGCCATGGCGATCTCCTGCAACCCGCGCCTGCTGATTGCCGACGAACCCACAACGGCGCTCGATGTCACCATCCAGAAACAGATCCTCGACCTGCTGCTCGACCTGCAACGCGAGCGCGGCATGGCGCTGGCGCTGATCACGCACGACATGGGCGTGGTGGCGGAGACGGCGCGGCGGGTGCAGGTGATGTACGCCGGCGAGATGGTGGAGGAGGCGGCCACCGAGGCGCTGTTCGCGGCACCGCGCCATCCCTACACCGAGGCGCTGCTGGCCGCCCTGCCGGAACGCGCCATGGGCCGTGCCCGGCTGCCGACCATTCCCGGCATGGTGCCCGGCATCGCCGACCGCCCGACCGGCTGCCTGTTCAACCCGCGCTGTGCCTATGCCGACGCCCGCTGCGTGGCGCAGGCGCCGCCGCTGGACGGACCTCCCGGCCGCCGCGCGCGCTGCTTCTACCCACGGGCGCCTGCGTGAGCGAGATGGCGATGGAAGGCCGCGACCTGCGTCGGCATTACGCGGTCGGCGGCGGCGTGCTGGTCGCGCGCGGCGTGGTGAAGGCAGTGGATGGCGTCTCGTTCAGCCTCGCCCCCGGCCGCACCCTGGCCATCGTCGGCGAAAGCGGCTGCGGCAAATCGACGCTGGCGCGGATGGCGGCGCTGATGGAGCGTCCGACCGCAGGCGAGCTGGCGATCGAGGGCACCGCCACGGCGGCGGCCATCGAGCCGGTGCGGCGGCGGTTGCGGCTGAACGTGCAGATGGTGTTCCAGAATCCGTACGGCTCGCTCAACCCGCGCCGCACCGTCGGCGCCACGCTGACCGAACCGCTGGCGATCAACGGGCGTGGCGATGGCGCGGCCAGGATCGCGGCGGCGCGGGCGATGATGGACCGGGTCGGCCTGCGCCAGGACCGCTTCGACAGCTACCCGCACATGTTCTCCGGCGGCCAACGCCAGCGCATCGCCATCGCCCGTGCGCTGATGCTCAACCCGCGCGTGGTGGTGGCGGACGAGCCGGTGTCGGCGCTGGACGTGTCGATCCAGGCGCAGGTGCTGAACCTGATGATGGACCTTCAGGACGAACTGCGGCTGGCCTACCTGTTCATCAGCCACGACCTGTCGGTGGTGCGCCACATCGCCCATGACGTGATGGTGATGTATTGCGGCCGGCCCACCGAGCAGGCGCCCAAGGAATCGCTGTTCGCCAATCCCCGCCACCCGTACACGCGGGCGCTGCTGGCCGCGACCCCCTCGGTCGACGCGGCGCGGCGGCAGGCCACGGTGGCGGTGCGCGGCGAGTTGCCGTCGCCGCTGAACCCGCCCCCCGGCTGCGCCTTCGCCAGCCGCTGCCCGCACGCGACCGACATCTGCCGCGCCGAACGCCCGGCGTTCCGCCCGGTGGACGGGCACCTGGTGGCGTGCCACCACGCTGAGGCGATCGGGTAGGGATGGCCGGGACGCCGATTGAAATGCGTATCAGGTGATTGTACATGGACATCATGCCCGACGGTCCAACCCGCGATGAGTTCGCTGCCACGAACGATGCCATGGAGGCGCGAGCGGATACAAAGTTCGCTCATTTGCTGGGCGAGATGCGGGTAGGATTCGCAGGCCTCAGCGCTCGCCAGGACATTGCGAACGCCCGCATTGAGGGCCTGAGTTCACGTATCGACGGCCTGGAACGCACGACCAGCGGCACCAAGACCACCGTGATTGCGACTGGAATCGGCTCGGTCGCGCTGGTGATCGCGGCCCTTGCATACGGCCAGACCTGGTTCGGCATCGGTATCAGCACCCGCGACGTGGTGCGGACGACGATCACCGAGTATTTGGACCAGCATCCGGCGTCGCCGAAGTAGTCTCGACTGCCGCAGATCGTCATCCTGGGCGGCGGACTGTGCGGCACGATGGTCGCCGTGCATCTGCTGCGCAACCGTCCTGGCCTCGCTGGCAGCATCGCCATTGTCGAGCCGCGCGCGGCCCTCGGCGCCGGTTTGGCCTATTCCGCCACGGACCCCGCGCACCGCATCAACGTGCCGGCGGCGACGATGACGCTGTTTCCGGACAATCCGCTGCATTTCGAGCGCTGGCTGCTGGCGGACCGGGCGCTCGACGCCGACCCGGATGCGGTGTTGCCGGACGGGCGCGCGTTCCCGCAACGCGCGGTGTTCGGGCGTTACCTGGCGTCCCTGCTGGCCGGGGCGGACCCGCGCGGGCAGGTGCGTCACGTTCGCGACCGTGCCGTGAGGGCGGTGCCGTGCGCTGGTGGCTTCCGCATCGGCCTCGCCTCCGGGGAGGCGCTCCACGCCGATATCCTGGTGCTGGCCCTCGGCCACCCGCCGCCATCGACCCCGAGCGGGCTGCGCAGCATTCCCGCCGATCATTCCGGATTGGCGGCGAACCCGTGGGACGCGGCGGCGCTGGCGGGGATCGCGCGGCGGCCCGGCCCGGTGCTGATCGTGGGCACCGCGCTGACCATGGGTGACGTGACCGCGACCCTGCGCGGCGAGGGTTTCACCGGCGAGATCATCGCCCTCTCGCGCCGGGGGTTGCGGTCGCGCCGCCGCTCCGGCCTGGCTGTGACGCCGTACGGAGAGTTCGCCGATCCGCCCTCGCCCACCGCCTCCGCGCTGCTGGGCCGCGTGCGCGCGGTGATCGCGCAAGGGCCGCCCGCCGACGCGCCGCCCGGCGTCGCATGGGAGGGCGTGGTGCAGCAGTTACGCAACCAAGCGCTGACGGTCTGGCAGGCATTGCCCCCGGTCGAACGGCAACGGCTGTTGCGGCATGTGCGCCCGTTCTGGGACGTGCATCGCTATGCCGTGGCGCCGCAGATCGATGATCTCATTACCACCAACCTTACCGAAGGCCGCCTGCGGGTGGCTGCAGCACGGCTGCTGTTGGCGGAGGCGGCTGGCGACCGGCTCCGGGTGAGGATTCAAGCGCGCGGCGGCGACTCGCGGACGCTCGACATTGGCAGCATCGTGAACTGCACCGGCCCCGGCCATCGCGACGCGGTGGACAGCTTCCCGCCGCTGGCTACCCTGGCCGCCGCTGGCGCCATCGTCGCGGACGCTTTCGGCCTCGGCATCGAGGTCGACGCCGAAAGCCGCGCGCTGCGCCGCGACGGCAGCGCCAACCCGGCCCTGTTCGTCGCCGGCCCGGCGGCGCGCGGCAGGTTCGGCGAGTTGATGGGCGTGCCGCAGGTGTCCACCCAGCCGGCTGCGGTGGCGGAGGCGATCAGCCGCCTCGCCAAACGCACCATGATGCGTGTCACGCAAAGCGGTTGATAAGGTTCTCCAGATACTCCTGCCGTCCCGAACGCGGCGTCGGCGCGGGCGCGTGCAGGGCCTGTTGCGCCACCTCGGCCAGCGTCGTCCTGCCCGCCAGCATGTCGGCGGCAGGTGCCGCATCCCATCCGGCGTAACGCTCGTCGGTGAAGCGGTCGAACGCGCCATCGGCGATGATGCGCTCGACGATCAGCAACGCGCGGGCGCACAGGTCCATCGCCCCGACATGGCCGTGGAACAGGTCCGCCGCGTCGACCGACTGCCGCCGCACTTTGGCGTCGAAGTTGAAGCCGCCTTGACCGATGCCGCCGGCTTTCACGATCTGGTGGATCGCCAGCACCCAGTCGGCCACCGAATTGGGGAACTGGTCGGTGTCCCAGCCATTCTGCGGATCGCCCCGGTTCACGTCGACGCTGCCAAGCAGGCCCTGCGACGCGGCGAAGGCGATCTCATGCTCGAAGGTGTGGCCGGCCAGGGTGGCGTGGTTGACCTCCAGGTTCAGCTTGACCTCGCCCTCCAGCCCATAGCGGCGCAGGAAGCCGGCGCAGGCGGCGGCGTCGAAATCGTACTGGTGCTTGGTCGGCTCGCACGGCTTGGGTTCCAGCAGGATGGCGCCCTGGAAGCCGATCCTGTGCTTGTGCTCGATCACCATCGCCACGAACCGGCCGAGTTGGTCGAGTTCCTGGCCGATGCGGGTGTTGAGCAGGGTGTCGTAACCCTCGCGCCCGCCCCACAGCACGTAGTTGGCGCCGCCCAGATGATGCGTCGTCTCCAGCGCCTTCTGCACCTGCCCGGCGGCGTAGGCGAACACGGCGGGATCTGGGTTGGTCGCGGCTCCCGCCATGTAGCGCGGGTGGCTGAACAGGTTGGCGGTGCCCCACAGCAGCCTCACGCCGGTCGCCTGCATCTTCGCCTCGATGCGCGCGGCGATATGGTCCATGTTTCGCCAGCCCTCGTCGAGCGTCTCGCCCAGCGGCACCACGTCGGCGTCGTGGAAGCAGAAGAACGGCGCGCCCAGCCGGGTGAAGAACGCGAACGCCACGTCCAGCTTCGCCTCGGCGGTGGCGAGGGTGTTCGCGCTCTGCCACGGGCGGTCGAAGGTGCCTGGCCCGAACATGTCGCTGCCCGGCCAGCAGAACGTATGCCAGTAGGCGACGGTGAAGCGGAAATGCTCGGCCATCGTGCGGCCCATCACCACGCGCCCGGCGTCGTAGTAACGGAACGCGAGCGGGTTGGCGCTGTCCTGGCCCTCATAGCGGATCGGCTCGATGCCGGCGAAGAAGTCGCTCATCTTGCTACACTTTCGTCCAGGCCGCGTCGGCGCGCGACGACGCCACGGCGGCGGTGATGAAGCGCAGGCCGCGCACGCCGGCCGCGATGCCGGGCACCAGCAGCGACGCGGGATCGGGTTCCCGCCGTTCGATCCTGGCGGTGATCTGCTCGGCCATGTCGCGGTACAGTTGCGCGAACGCCTCCAGATAGCCTTCGGGGTGGCCCGCCGGCACGCGCGAGGCATGGGCCGCGACCGGGGCGGAGCCAGCGCCGTTGCGGCGGATCACCCGTGGCGGCTCGCCATATGGCGTCAGCAGCAGCGCATTGGGCTGTTCCTGCGACCAGTCCAGCCCGGCGCGGGCGCCATAGACGCGCAGCCGCAGGCAGTTCTCGTTGCCCGGTGCCGTCTGCGAGCACCACAGCGCGCCGCGCGCGCGACCGGGGAAGCGCAGCAGCATCTGCGCGTTGTCGTCCAAAGCCCGGCCCTCGACGAAGCTGGACAGGTCGGCGGCGAGGCTGTCGACCTCGGCGCCGGTGACGAACTCCAGCAGGTTGAAGGCGTGGGTGCCGATGTCGCCGACGCTGCCGGCCGCCCCGCTGCGGGCCGGGTCGACCCGCCACGATGCCTGCTTGTTGCCGCCATCCTCAAGCCTGGCGGTCAGCCAGTCCTGCGCGTACTCGACCTGCACCGAGCGCAGTGGTCCCAGTTCACCCGACGCCACCATTTCGCGCGCTTGCCGCACCAGCGGGTAGCCGGTGTAGTTGTGCGTCAGCGCGAACGGCACGCCGGTGCGGGCCACGGCGGCGGCCAGGTCGTGCGCGTCCGCCAGCGTGCTGGTCATCGGCTTGTCGCAGATGACGGCGATGCCGGCGTCCAGGAACGCGCGGGACGGTGCGTGATGCATGTGGTTCGGCGTCACCACCGCCACCACATCGATGCCATCCGGACGCGCCGCCTCCTTCGTCGCCATCTCGGCGAAGCTGGCGTAGCTGCGGTCGGGAGCGATGTGCAGTTCGGCGGCGGAGGCGTGGGCGCGCGCAGGGTCGGCCGAGAGCGCGCCCGCCACCAGTTCGTAGCGGTCGTCAATGCGCGCGGCGATGCGATGCACCGCGCCGATGAACGCGCCCTGGCCGCCGCCGACCATGCCCAGCCGCAGCCGTCGCGACAGCGCCATCTCAGCCAATCCCCAGCATCTTCTTGTTGGTAGCGAGGTCGGCGGCCCCGCCGGCGAAGTCGTCGAACGCGCGGGTGGCGACCTCGATGATATGCGCCTCGATGAACGGCGCACCCTCGGCGGCACCCTGCTCGCTGTCCTTGATGCAGCACTCCCACTCCAGCACCGCCCAGCCGTCGAAGCCGTATTGGGTCAGCTTGCTGAACACGCCGTTGAAGTCGACCTGCCCGTCGCCCAGGCTACGGAACCGCCCGGCGCGGTTGGCCCAGGACTGGAAGCCGCCGTACACGCCCTGTTTCGCGGTCGGGTTGAACTCCGCGTCCTTGACGTGGAACATCTTTATCCGCTCGTGATAGGCGTCGATGTATCC
>JAYTQW010000188.1:0-3701 GCA_043746535.1 Rhodospirillales bacterium | reverse complement strand
GTGCCGGGCTGGATCGTCAACAGCCTGATCGTCTCGCTGACGCAGACGGCGATAACGCTGGTGCTGTGCTCGCTGGCCGGCTACGGCTTCGCGCGCACGGAGTTCCCCGGCCGCCGCATCCTGTTCGTGGTGGTGCTGGTCGGCCTTGCGGTACCGGAGCAGGCGATCGTGATCCCGCTGTTCAAGATGTTCGCCGATGCCGACATGCACAACACCTACACGGCACTGATCCTGCCGCGCCTTGCCGCACCGTTCGGCGTATTCCTGATGACGCAGTATTTCCGCGCCATCCCGAAAGACATCGAGGAGGCGGCGCTGCTGGACAACGCCTCGCGGCTGAAGATCTTCCTGCGCGTGGTGTTGCCGCTGTCGATCCCGGCGCAGGCGACGCTGGGCGTCTATACCTTCCTGCTGGCGTGGAACGACTACCTGTGGCCGCTGATCTCGGCGTCGCGGCCGGAGATGTTCACCCTCACGGTCGGGCTGGCGTCGACGCAGATGAACTTCGCGCAGTCGGAGGGCCTTGGTTTCCTGATGGCGCAGGCGGTGTTCGCGGGGATGCCGGTGCTGATCGTCTATCTGTTCTTCCAGCGACACATCGTGACGGCGGTTGCCGGCACGGCGGTCCGCTGAAGATGCAACCATAATCATAACAAATGGGAGGCTTGACCA
This sequence comes from Rhodospirillales bacterium, assembly GCA_043746535.1. Lineage (GTDB taxonomy): Bacteria > Pseudomonadota > Alphaproteobacteria > Acetobacterales > Acetobacteraceae > CAVRQM01. Next base: position 3,029 of record JAYTQW010000188.1, on the reverse strand, counting down.
TGCGCAGATTATTGTTCGGTGCCGCGACCGGCATCATGCTGATGGCCGGCGGCAGCGCCGCGTGGGCCGATCCGGTCACCATCACCTTTGCCCGCTTCTTCGGCGCGTGCGAGGCCGATTACGGCACCTCGACCGACGTTGCCAAGGCGCGCGGCGAATGCGGCATCATCACAACGCTGGTCAACAAGTTCAATGCCGAGAACAAGGGCCAGATCGTCGTCAAGCCGCAGATCATGGAGTGGGACAGCTACTACGACCAGCTGACCGCGCGCATCGTCTCGCACGACCCGCCGAACGTGGCGGTGATGCACATGTCGCAGATCGGCGATTTTGCGGAGCGCAAGGTGTTGCTGCCGATGGAGGACATGCTCAAGGAGGCCGGCATCGACGCCGCCGACATGACCGACGCCGCACATAACGGCGTCACCGTCGGCGACCACATCTACGCGCTGCCATGGGACACGCATTCCTGGCTGTGGCACTACAATGTCGGCCTGATGAAGCAGGCCGGACTGGTCGACGCCCAGGGCAACCCGAAGATCCCGGCATCGGTCGACGAGTTGCTGCAACAGGCGGCGATGTTCAAGCAGAAGACCGGCAAGCCGATGCTGGAGTTCACCTCCGGCTCGGACGTGGCCGGCCCGGCGCGCACCTTCTACACCCTGTTGGCGCAGCAGGGCGTGCCGCTGTTCCCCAAGGACCCGAAACACGCGGTGTTCGGGCCAGAGGCGAAGAAAGCGTTCGACGCCGTCAAGCAGTTGAACGCGGCTGGCGACATCGTGCCGAACGCCGACTACAACGCCGCCACCGCCGGGTTCCTCAACGGCGATGCCGGGCTGTACATCAACGGCACCTGGCTGATCGACAGCTTCATGGAATCCGCCGCGAAGCCCGGCAGCCCGTTGTCCTCCGGCTACTACGTGACCGCGTTCCCGACGCTGATGGGCAAGCCGGCGGTGTGGGCCGACGGCCATTCCTGGGTGACGCTGAAGGGCGGCGTCACTCCCGCCAACAAGCCGGCGGTGGAGAAGTTCCTGAAGTTCATGTGGGACAACAACTACGAGTGGGCGCGTACCGGCCACCTGCCGATCCGCAAGTCGGTCATCGACAGCGCACAGTTCCAAAGCCTGCCGTTCCGCAAGAACATCATGGTCATCGCCTCCACCGCAGCCATCCTGCCGCATGACGTGCATCGCCAGTTCGGCCTGCAGACCATCATCGGCGAGGAGTTCGACAACGCCATCAGCGGCAGCAAGACGGTCGACGCCGCCGCCGCAAGCGCACAGTCGCGCATCGACGACCTGCTCGCCAAATCGCACTGAACCCTGGCCCACGCCTGAACGCGGCGGGCGTTGTGCCCGCCGCGATCTGACCGGAGAGACTTGCCATGATCAAAGCCCGCGTGATCGCCGACCGCGCCTTCATCGTCGCGCCAATCGACCGGCGCATCTTCGGCGCCTTCGTCGAGCACATGGGCCGCTGCGTCTATGGCGGCATCTTCGAGCCGGGCCACGCCACCGCCGACGAGCGCGGCTTCCGTGGCGATGTGATGGAACTCACGCGCGAGCTCGGCCCGACCATCATCCGCTACCCGGGCGGCAACTTCCTGTCCGGCTATAATTGGGAGGATGGCGTCGGACCCGCGCGGGACCGGCCGCGCCGACTCGATCTCGCCTGGTTTTCGACCGAGACCAACCAGTTCGGCACCAACGAGTTCATGCAGTGGTCGCGCGAGGTCGGCATCGAGCCGATGCTTGGGGTCAATCTTGGCACCAGGGACGCCGATGCGGCGCGGCGCTACCTCGAATACTGCAATCATCCAGGCGGCACCGAACTCAGCGACCTGCGCCACCAGCATGGGTTTCCGGAGCCGCACGACGTCAAGTTCTGGTGCCTCGGCAACGAGATGGACGGGCCTTGGCAGATCAACGCCAAGACCGCCGAGGAATATGGCCGTGCCGCGCACGAGACCGCGAAAGTGATGCGCTGGGTCGATCCGTCGATCGAGCTGGCCGCCTGCGGCTCCTCACATCGCGGCATGGCGACGTTCGGCGCCTGGGAATACGAGGTGCTGGAGCATTGCTTCGACGAGGTCGACTACATCTCGCTGCACACCTATTTCACCAACCCGCTCGGCAGCACCGAGGAGTTTTTTGGCAACATCGAACTGATGGACACCTTCATCAAGGAGGTGGTGGCGATCTGCGACGCGGTGGCGGCGAAGCGGCGCTCGCCCAAGCGCATCATGCTGTCGTTCGACGAGTGGAACGTCTGGTATAAGGCGCGCGGCCACGAGTACCAGCGCAAGCCCGGCTGGCCGGAAGCGCCGGAGTTGATCGAGGAGGTCTACAACGCCGAGGACGCGCTGGTGGTCGGCGGGGCGCTGATGGTGCTGCTGAACAACTCGGACCGTGTGCGCACCGCCTGCCTGGCGCAGTTGGTCAACGTGATCGGCCCGATCATGACCGAGACCGGGGGCGCCGCCTGGCGCCAGACCATCTTCCATCCGTTCGCGCTGACCTCACGCTACGCCCACGGGCGCGTGTTGCGCACCGTGGTCGAAACCCCGTCCTACGCCGCGGCCACAGTGGCCGACATCCCGTATCTGCTCACCACCATCACCGAGGACGAGGCCACCGGCCGCATCGCCATCTTCGCACTCAACCGTCATCTGAGCGAGGCCATGGAACTCGATGTCGAGCTGCGCGGGTTCACCGCCGGGACGGTGGAGGTGGCGCTACAGGTGCGCCACGACAACATGAAGGCGGTCAACACCCGCGACGCGCCGGACACGGTGACGCCCGCCGGACTGGCCGGCGTCAGGGTGGGCGATGGGCACGTCAGTGCGACGTTGCAGCCCGGATCATGGAACGTGATCGTCGTGTCCTGAAGCCCAGCTAGGCATGCAGCATTGGCAGCGGCGTCGGCAGGGCATCGTTGCCGCTCGGGTGAATGACGCTGTAGGCCGCCATCGCCAGCGGGTGTTCCGAACTGGCGCCCGCCTGCCAGGCGTCGCCGTCCAGCACCGG
>JAYTQW010000187.1:0-6699 GCA_043746535.1 Rhodospirillales bacterium | reverse complement strand
CCCAGGCCATGCCGGCCTCGCTGCCGTCCACCCGCGCGAAACCCGTCATCGAGGCGATCATGTCTGCGTCCTGGCCATCGTGGCGTCTTCTAGCAGCGGTATGACAAGGAAGCGACATGGCGCCGCGCCGGTTGCCGGGCAGCCGATCCACGCTACCTTCCTGAAACACAGTCCGAGGATTTCGCACGATGAGCCGCAGCAACCCAGGCATCCATTCGATCCAGGTCGGCGATGTCACCGTCACCGCGCTGAACGACGGCCAGTTCCAGGCCGATTACGCGACAGTGGCCGGACTGGGCCAGGCCGAGACCGAAACCCTGCTGCGCGACAGCTTCCGTGTAACGCCGCCGCGCATCAGCGTCAGTTGCTTCCTGATCGAGGCGGCCGGACGCCGGATCATCGTCGATTTCGGCGCCGGCGGAAAGTTCGGGGCACTGCTGGGCTACGCCATGAACCGGCTGGCCGACCTGGAGGTCGAGCCGAATTCGATTGAGACGATCCTGCTGACCCACGCCCATGTCGACCACATCGGCGGGCTGATGGATGACGGCGGCGCACCGATCTTCGACAACGCCGAACTGGTGGTCAACGCGGCGGAAGTCGCATTCTGGAGCGACGATGCCATCCGCGGCGGCGCACCCGACGACGCCAAAGGCTATTTCGACCTCGCCCGCACCGCCTTCTCCGCCTATGCCGGCCGCACCCGGCAGATCGGCGACAAGCAGGAGGTGCTGCCCGGCATCACCGCGCACCACCTGCCCGGCCACACCCCGGGCCACACCGGCTACACCATCGAGTCCGGCGGGCAAAGCCTGTTCATCTGGGCCGACACCGTCCACCTGCCCGGCATCCAGTATGCCCGCCCCGACGCCGGCGTCACCTTCGACACCGACGTCGAACAGGCGCGCACGACACGGCGGCGCGTGTTCGACATGGCCGCCCAGGACCGCGTGATGGTCGCCGGCATCCACCACGATTTCCCGCTATTCGGCCATGTACGGCGCGACGGCGGCGCCTATGCGTTCGAGCCGGCGGTGTGGGCGCCATCGGCGACCGGCCTCATGGTGTAGGGCGACGTAAGGACCTGACACCAACTGCTCTGACGCCGACCCGCAGCGAAGCAAGCGCTTCTTTTTGCAAAAAGAAGCAAAAACTCTCATTCCCGTGGTGCGTGGCGAGGCAAAGATTCCTATTGCCGCTTGACACAGGCTGCGGGTTGTGTTCTTGTTTCGTTCGTGTCTCCCCCGCTCCCCGCACCCGCACCGAGCCTGTCGCAGCGCCTGACGCTGGTGGTGCAGGCCCTGCGCGCGGCCATCGCCGCCCACGCGGCGCGCGACCGCGCCACGGTGGCCGTGGCGTGGCTGGTGTGGCCCTACCTGAACCGCCTCGCTGCCCGCTTCGCCGCCCTGACGGCACGGGTCCAGGCCGGCAAGGGGGTGGCGGTGGCGCGGACGACGAGCGGGGTTCGCGCCGCTGCGGAAGGGCCACGCCTTCAAGTACCGCGCCCGCGGCCCCCTGGCCTGCCGCAAGGCTTCGCCTGGCTGGCCCGCCTCGCCCCCGGCATCCTGCCCCTGCGCGGCCAGGTGTGCCACCTGCTGGGCGACCCCGAGCTTGCGGCCTTGCTGGCCGCCGCGCCGGGGGCGGGGCGCATCCTGCGCCCGCTGTGCCGGATGCTGGGCATCAAGGCCGGGCCGGGGTTCCCGCCGGCGCTGTTCCAGCGACCGGACCCGCCGCCCGAGCCAACGCCCGACCCACTGCCAACGCCCGACCCACCGCCACCAACCCTGGCGCTGCCTGCTGCGCAGGCGCGCGCGGCAGCGCCGCCGGCGCCGGAACCACCAACGCCCTCGCGGCCACCGCCCAGGCGGCGCGCGCGGCCTCATGCGCCCGTGTTCAGAATGGTGCTTGCGTGAGCAGGCCCCGGCACGCCTAAAATGTTACGTTATCAAAACATATTTCACTGCTGCTGACACGCCTGACTGGTGGAAGGTTTTTGGTTCTTTTTGCAAAAAGAACCGCTTGCCTGGCCTTCTCGGAAGGTCATTGCCGCAGCGGCTTAGTATAATTTGGCCTTCGCGGCATAGCCACCGGATGCGCGCAGCCGGACACTGGGCACTTCCACTACGATCAGGTTCCCGTCCGCATCGCCTCGCCGGCCGGCACATCGGGCGTCCCGCATCAGTCCTTGGTGCGGGCATAGACCATGCGCCCGGCGCTGCGGTTGACGCGCGCCTCCACCAGGGCGAACAGTCTGGTGATGCCGATGGTCAGCAGAATGTAGATCAGTGCTGCCAGCAGCAGCGGCTCGTACACGCGCAGGCTCTGCGCACGCGCGAAGTTGGCCTGTCCCATCATGTCGAGCACGGTGACGGTGGAGGCCAGTGCCGTGGATTTTAGCAGCAGGATGGTCTCGCCGCCCAGCGCCGGCAGGCAGCTCTGGATGGCGCGCGGAATCAGGATCAACCAGGTGACGTGGCGCGGGCGCAGTCCGAGTGCCCGCGCCGCCTCCACCTCGCCGCGCGGCACGGCGGCCAGCGCGCCGCGCAGGATCTCGCCGGAATAGGCGCCGGTGCTGATGCCCAGCGCCACCACGGCGTACCAGAACCCGTCGCGCAGCAGCGGCCAGACTATGCTGAACCGCACCGCCGGCATATGCGCCAGGACGCTGCCGAGGCCGTAGTAGAACAGGTAGATCTGCACCAGCAGCGGCGTGCCGCGAATAACCTGGATGTACGCCCAGCTCGGCCACTGCAACGCCCGCCTGGACGAGATGCGGGCCAGCGCGGTCAGGACCGCCAGCACATTCCCGAGCAGGAAGGCGGCGAACAGCAGGTACAGCGTGGTCAGCGTACCCTGCAACATGCGCGGCAGCAGCGTCACCAGGTAGTCGAACGACATCAGGCGCGCGCCTGGCCACGGTCGGTGGTGCGCTGCAACCAGCCCAGGCCGATGTTGGAGATGGCCGTCAGCACCAGGAACACCGCAGCGGTGAACAGGAAGAAGAAGAAGTAGTGCTTGGTCGCCCCGGCCGCCGTCTTGCCGGTGAACAGCAGTTCGCTGAAGCCGACCACGCTGATGAGCGAACTGTCCTTCAGGATCGACAGCCACAGGTTGCTCATGCCCGGCAGCGCGTGGCGCAGCGCCAGCGGCATGATGAGCAGCCGGAACCGCAGCGCGGGGCGCAGCGCCAACGCCCGCCCGGCCTCCGCGACACCACGCGGCACCGCCATGATGGCGCCCCGGAACACCTCGGTCAGGTACGCGCCCTGCACGAAGCCCAGCGTCACCACGGCGGCGGCGAAGGCGTTGACGTCGATCTGCCCGGCCACCCCGATCCGCGCCAGCAGGTTGGCGATGGCCGCCGTGCCGGTGTAGTACAGCAGGATGATCAGCAGCAGTTCCGGCACCGCGCGCACCAGCGTGGTGTAGAGCTGCCCGGCGATGCGCGCCGCGACACGGTTGGACAGCTTGGCCCAGACGCCGAGCAGGCCGAAGGCGATGCCGACCGCATAGCCCGCGAGCGAAATCTCGATGGTCAGGATGGTGCCCTGGACGAAGCGCGGCCCCCAGCCGCCATCGCCGAAACCGATCAGCTCGAGATACGACAGGGATGGAGTCAGCGGACGACCCTCGCTTCGGTGCGGCTTCCGAGTGAAGCGCGTTCCGACCAAAGCATGTTCCGTGCCGAAATCAGAGCGATGCCTCGCTGCCACGCCGCCATACAAGCGCCGCCTGTTCGGGCAGCCGCAAGGCGCCATACACCTGTTCCAGCCGGCGCAGCGTCGGCACCGAATGCGGGTTGCCAGCACGGCGCAGCTCCAGCATCTGCTGCGCCGCCACCAGCCGCCCGGTGCGCACCAGCGCGTCCAGCGCCATCTGCTCGAACAGGTCGCGCTGCGCGTGGCTGCCGCCGATCTCGCCCATGCGCGGCAGCACCGGCGCCAGGCCGCGCAGCGTGCCCATCATGTCCCCGCGCGCGTGCGCCAGCAGCCCCTCGCAGGCCGGCACGCAGACCTCCGCCCAGGCCATGCGGCTGATCGGCGGCGCGGCGGCGGCGGTCTCCCGGATTGCCGCCAGCATCGCGTCGGCCTCGGCGCGTCCGGCGCGGGCCACGCCGTACAGGTATTGCATGCTGAGGAACGGCTGCACGTGGTCGTCGACCCGCGCCATCAGGTGGTCGGCCACATCCTGCCAGCGGTCGCCGACATCGACGCCGGCGAGTTCCAGCCGCGCCAGCAACGACACCGCGCCGATCTGATCCTGCGAGTATTGCTTCCACACGCCCCAGATGTGCTGGTCGTAGTAGCCGAGCACCGCCGCCGCCTCGCCCTGCTCGATCTGCACCAGCGCCAGATGCCACCAGTTATGCGTGTGCATGAACGAGTTGAGGCCGGACCAGCAGTCCTTCACGTCCTCCAGGAATGCCCGGCTCTCGTCGTTGCGGCCCTGCGTCAGCATGACGTGCGCCAGGGCGTGATGCGCCCATGGTTCGGACCGCCGCAGCCCTATCGCGGTGCGTGCCGCGTCCTCCGCCTCGCGCAGCAGGTGGCATTGCTCGTAGGCGAAGGCGAGCATGCCGTGGACGTACGGAACCTCCCGGTTGGCGTCGATCAGGCGGCCGGCGACGCGCAACATGCCGGGCGCGTCGCCGAGGTTGAACAGGTGGTATTGCGTGACCTTGGCCAGCGCCAGCTCGCGCGGATGCTCGCACGCCGCCTGCTCGCCGATGGCGATGGCGCGCGCGAGGTCGCCATCGACCCAGGCGCGCGCGGCCGCCACCACCATGCGTTCGCGCGGCGTTGCGTGCGCCGCCTCCTCGGCACGGGCCAGGAAGGGCCTGGCGGCCGCGGCGGCGTCGCGCTTCTCGATGAACATGTGCAGCATGGCGGCGTAGGCGTTGGCCAGCGGCGCGTCAGCATCGGCCTCGGCGGCGGCAATGACGCGCACGTTGCGCGGTTCGTAGGCGAGGAAGCCCTCGCTGAAGGCATCGATGCCGGCGGTGGTGCGCGGCGCCGAGGTGGTGACCGGAAGGCCGCGCCAATCATGGGTCTCGTCGCGCATCTTCGTCCTATGCTGCCATCCAGGGTGGGGTCGGCAGATTCTTGCCGCGCAGGAACTCGGGGTTGAACAGTTTGCTTTGGTAGCGCGCGCCACCGTCGCACAGGATGGTGACGATGGTATGACCCGGCCCCATCTCCCGCGCCACGCGGATCGCCGCCGCCACGTTGATCCCGGCCGAGCCGCCGACCGACAGTCCCTCATGGATCAGCAGGTCGAACACCTGCTCCAGCGCCTCCGCGTCGCCGATCCGCACCGCATCGTCGATCGCCACGCCGTCGAGGTTGCCCGTCACGCGCGACTGGCCGATGCCCTCGGTGATCGAGCTGCCGGCGATGCCGAGGTCGCCCGACTTCACCCAGCCGTACAGGCCGCTGCCCTCGCAGTCGGCCAGCACGATGCGAACGCCCGGCTTGCGCTGCTTCAGCGCCAGCGACACGCCGGCCAGGGTGCCGCCAGTGCCACAGGCGCAGGTGAAGGCGTCGACGCGGCCCATGGTCTGGTGCCAGATCTCCTGCCCGGTAGTGGCGCGGTGGCCCTCGCGGTTGGCGAGGTTGTCGAACTGGTTGGCCCACACCGCCCCGGTCTCCTCGGCCAGCCGTTGCGAGACGTGGACGTAGTTGCCGGGATCGCGGTACGGGCGGGCCGGCACCAGCCGCAGGTCGGCGCCGATCATGCGCAGGAACTCGATCTTCTCGGCGCTCTGCGTCTCCGGCATCACGATCACGCATTTGTAGCCGCGCGCGTTGCCGACCATGGTGAGGCCGATGCCGGTGTTGCCGGCGGTGCCCTCGACGATGGTGCCGCCGGGCTTCAGCACGCCACGCGCCTCGGCATCCTGGATGATCGCCAGCGCCGCGCGGTCCTTGACCGAACCGCCCGGGTTCATGAACTCGGCCTTGCCCAGGATGGTGCAGCCGGTCGCCTCCGACGCGCGCCGCAGCGTGATCAGCGGCGTGTTGCCGATGGCGGCGGCGAGGTCGTCGGCCACCGGCGGGCTGACGGTTGCGTGCGGCGGCGTGTGGCGAGGCTGGTTCACGGCGGTCTGTCCCGGTTATGCTGCCCAGGGTAGCGTGCGAGCCGCCGCCCCGTCGCGGCATTCAAGCACTGGAGCATCCAATGGTCGAGAACGTGAGCGCCACCGAAACCTGGCGCGCCCTGCGCGAGAACCCGCACGCGCAGATCGTCGACGTGCGCACCGAGGCGGAATGGACCTTCGTGGGCGTGCCCGACGTGACCGAGGCGGGCAAGGAGCTGGCCCTGGTGCCGTGGCAGAACTACCCGTCGATGCAGGTCAACGCCGCGTTCTTCGACCGGCTGCGCGAGGTCGGCGCGGTGCCGGAGTCGCACCTCTACTTCCTGTGCCGCAGCGGCGCCCGCAGCACGGCGGCGGCACAGGCGGCGATCGGGCAGGGGTTCCCGAACGCGTACAACATCATCGACGGCTTCGAGGGGCCGCCGGACGCGGACGGCCATCGCGGCACCACCGCCGGCTGGAAGGCCGAGGGGCTGCCCTGGCGGCAGCGGTAGGCCATGGGCTTTGCCCCATAGGCGCGAATCGAAGGTCTTCCCCCGACGCGGTTTGATGTGATTCTTGGCGGGGATGAGCAAGCCATCCCTGCACGACGGCACCTGGATTTC
>JAYTQW010000186.1:0-6508 GCA_043746535.1 Rhodospirillales bacterium | reverse complement strand
AACACCGTCGAAGTGATCATGCTGCGCGACGGCTATGCCGGGCTGCAACGGATCGAGGACAGCCGCGCCAACCTCTGCCTGCTGGTCTCGCAGGCGCGTGTCGGCAGGCTGGGCGGCGACTGGGCGGCGATCCTGGCGGAATTGCTGGCCGAGACGCCGCATCTGCGCGCCCGGCTGGCCGGCGCGGGCGAGTTGCTGGCGCGGCCGCTGACCATCGCGCGGGTGCCGTACGGCTTCCTCCACCGTCCCCGCGCCGGCGATCCGCCGGGTCCGTTCCGGCTTGGCGACCAGATGGCGGTGATCCCGTCCTTCTCCGGCGACGGCATGTCGATCGCGCTGCACAGCGCCGCCGCCGCCGCCGCGCGAATCCTGGCCGGCGACGACGCTGCCGCCTACCATCGCCAGATGCGCCGTGACCTCGCACGGCAGATGCGGCTGGCGAGCCTGCTGCAAATGGCCGGCGGCGCGGCGCTGGGCAGGTCGATCCTGCCGGTCGCGCTGCGGCTGTTTCCCGCCCTGCTCGGCCACGTCGCCGCCTGGACGCGGGTGCCGGAGGACCGGTTGCTGGTAGCCTAGGCGCGCTCGATCTCTATCGTCAGGTGCGACAGGCTGACGCAGCCGGCCAGCCGCTCCCGGTAGAACCGCAGGTCGCGCGGCTCCGGCGTGCGGATCGACACGATGGCGCCGAGGTGCCCCGGTCCCAGCCGCCAGAGATGCAGGTCCGTCACCTGGTCGCCGTCGCCCTCGATGCTGCCGCGCAGCCGGTCGCACAGCGCCATGTCGGGCGTGACATCGAGCAGGATGCGCCCTGTGTCGCGCGCCAGGCCATAGCCCCAGGAGGCGATCACCACGGCGCCGGCCACACCCACCAGCGGGTCCATCCACATCCAGCCCATCCAGCGGCCCAGCACCAGGCCGACGATCACCAGCACCGACACCGCCGCGTCCGCCATGACGTGGATCACCGCCGAACGCATGTTGTTGTCGCGCGCGGCCGCGGCGGGCGCCGCATGCGGGTGCCCGTGATCGTGGTCGTCATGATCGTGCTCGTGACCATGGTCGTGATCGTGACCATGGTCATGATGATCGTGCCCGTGACCCTGGTCATGGCCGTGACGATCGTGCCCGTGGCCATGGTCGTGGCCGCCGCCGAGCAGCCAGACGCTGGCGATGTTGACGGCGAGGCCCAGCACCGCAATCGGGATCGCCTGGTTGAAGTCGATCGTCACCGGGTGCAGCAGCCGCGCCAGCGACTCGTAGCCGATCAGCACCGCGATCATCACCAGCACGATGGCGCTGGTGAAGCCCGCCAGGTCGCCGATCTTGCCGGTGCCGAAGGTGAAGCGAGGGCTGCGCGCCATCCGTCTTGCGGCGCCGTACGCCACCGCCGTCAGCAGCAACGCCCCCGCATGGGTCGACATGTGCAGCCCGTCCGCCACCAGCGCGATCGAGCCGAACCACAGCCCGCCGCCGATCTCCACCACCATCATCGCCAGGCACAGCGCAATCACCGCCCAGGAGCGGCGCTCGTTGCGCTCATGGCCGGCGCCAAGGAAGATGTGGTCGTGCGTGGCAATGCCGGACATGCGTAGGCCCTCGTCTGGTACGGGATCATAGCACACGCTGGCGATGCCGCTACGGAATGCTAGGATCGCGGCATGAAGCAGCGACAGGCGATGCGGCGGTGGTAGCCCCGCGCATGGATTTCACCGGCGTCACCCTGCTGTGCATCGGCGACCTGATGCTGGACCGCTTTGCGCATGGCGACATCGAGCGCATCTCGCCGGAAGCGCCGGTGCCGGTCATCCGCCTGCGCAGCATGCGCGAGATGCTGGGCGGTGTCGGCAACGTCGCCCACAACATCGCGGCCCTCGGTGGCCGCGCGATCCTGGTCGGGCTGGTCGGGCGCGACGAGGCCGGCGCCACGGTCCGCCGCCTGGTGGCCGGCATTGCGGGCATCGAGGCGGCGCTGGTCGAAACCACCGACCGCCCGACCATCTGCAAAACCCGCTTCGTGGCCGGGCGGCAACAGGTGGTGCGTGCCGACGACGAGAGCACGCGGGCGTTGCAACCCGGCGAGGAGGCTGGCCTGCTGGCCGCCATCGACGCGCGATGGGGCCACGCCGGCGCGGTGATCCTGTCCGATTACGGCAAGGCGGCGCTCAGCCCGGCCATCATCTCGCATGTGATCGCGCAGGCGCGGGCTGGCGGCGTGCCGGTGTTCGTCGACCCGAAATCCGACGATTTCGCCCGCTACCTCGGCGCCACCTGCATCACGCCGAACCAGCGCGAACTGGCCTCCGCCGCCGGGCTGCCGGTGGGCGACGAGGCCGAGGTGGTGGCGGCGGCGCGCGCGGTGATGGCGGCGGCGCGGTCGGACGCCATCCTGGCGACCCGGTCCGAACACGGCATGATCCTGGTCGAGGCCGGCGGCGTGGTCACCAACATCGCGGCCCGCGCGCGCGAGGTGTTCGACGTGTCCGGCGCCGGGGATACGGTGATCGCCGCCCTCGCCCTGGCCCACGCCGCCGGGCGTCCGCTGGCGCTGGCCATGCACATCGCCAACGCGGCGGCGGGCGTGGTGGTCAGCAAGCTCGGCACCGCCACCGCCGACATTGCCGAGGTGCTGCACGAGCTAGACTTGCAGGACATGGAGGCGGGCGGGTCCAGCCTGCCCGGCCTGACGCCGCTGCGCGCGGCGATCGGCCTGGTGGCGCGCTGGAAGGAACAGGGGTTGGCGGTCGGTTTCACCAACGGCTGTTTCGACATCGTTCATGCCGGCCATGTTTCACTGCTGGCGGCGTCGCGCGCGCAGTGCGACCGGCTGGTGGTCGGGCTGAACGAGGATGCCGGCGTGGCACGGCTGAAGGGGCCGGGCCGGCCGATCAACCCGCTGGAGCAGCGGGCGACGGTGATCTCCGCCATCCGCCACGTCGATTGCGTGGTCGGCTTCGGCGAGGACACGCCGCTGGAGCTGATTCGTACGCTGATGCCGGACGTGCTGGTGAAGGGGGAGGACTACACGGTGGAACAGGTCGTGGGCGCGGATCTGGTGCGGGCGGCGGGCGGCCGCGTCGTGCTGGCCAAGCTGGTGGCTGGCCAGTCCACCACCGCCATCGCCACGCGCGCGGCGGCGGCGATGGTCCCGGCATGAGCGTCGCCCCATGATCCTCATCACCGGCGGCGCCGGCTTCATCGGCTCGTTCCTGCACGCCGAGCTGCGCGCGCGCGGCTATGAGACGGTGGTGGTCGACTGGCTTGGCAATGGCGCGAAGTGGCGCAACCTCGCCCGCCATCCGCCCGGCCGCGTCGTCCGGCCGGAAAACCTCGACGACTTCCTGGCCGAACATCCGCCGGTGGAGGCCGTGTTCCACCTCGGCGCCATCAGCGAGACCACCGCGACCGACGCCGACCTGGTGTGGGAGACCAACGTCGAGTGCTCCGCCCGGCTGTGGCGCTGGTGCGCGCAACGCGGCTCGCGGCTGATCTATGCGTCCTCGGCGGCAACCTACGGCGACGGCTCGGCCGGCTTCGACGACGACCCGGCCGCGCTCGACCGGCTGCGCCCGCTCAACCTGTACGGCTGGAGCAAGCACGCCTTCGACCTGCGCGTGGCCGACATGCTGGCGCGTGGCGAACCCCGCCCGGCGCAGTGGGCCGGGTTGAAGTTCTTCAACGTCTATGGCCCCAACGAGTACCACAAGGGCCGCATGATCTCGGTGGTGAAGGTCAAATACGACGAGGTCGCCGCCGGCCAGCCCGCCCGGCTGTTCCGCGCCGACCGGCCCGGCATGGCCGACGGCGGCCAGATGCGCGACTTCATCTGGGTCGGCGACGTGGTCGATGTGCTGCTGTGGCTGCTCGACACCCCCGCCGTCAACGGCCTGTTCAACGTCGGCACCGGCACCCCGCGCAGCTACCTCGACCTCGCCCATGCCGTCTGCGACGCCGCCGGGACGGCCCGCGCGGTCGAGTTCATCGACCTGCCGGACAGCCTGCGCGGCCAGTACCAGTCCTTCACCCAGGCCCGCACCGAACGCCTCCGCGCCGCCGGCTACCGTGGCCAGTTCACGCCGCTGGAGCAGGGTGTCGCGCGGTATGTGGGCGACTACCTGCGGGCGGGTGATCCGTATCGCTGAGCGAAGCGGGACATGGCGACGCCCGTGACGTGGCGCGCCTTGCCGGAGGCAAGACCGGCGGCTTCGCCATTCGGCCCATCGCCGCCGGCGACAGTGGTTCTGGCCGCCACTGCCGCAATGCCCGTCAGTGCCTGATGAACTCACCCCTGCCGCTGTTCGCGTAGAATTCGATCGCCAATGCCGAGGCACGGCCCGCAGGTCCGGCCGCGAATGTCACCGCCGAAACCGACCCATCAGGCGCATTCTCCCCCGTGGGCGTATAGACGAAGACGGGGCCGTCCCAATGCCGCAACGGGTATTGCGATCCTTCTGGACCGATCTTCAGAGCGAGACCGGCGTTGCTGCGCAGGATGGTCGCGGGACCATAATACTCGTTGTCGTAGATCCCGACATAATCCTGCAAATCCGCTGCGGCCGACGGAGAGGGCGGCCCTGCCTTGCCGCTCCGCGAGCCGAAAGGCGCCGTCACTCCGGCGGTGAGCTTGCCATAGCCAGTAAGCCAGTCCCTCGTGACAACGCCGAATTGCACAAGGTCCGCGAATGACGCGGACAGGGCTTCGACCGCCCCCACAGGAGCAGCGTTGCTCAGCACGGCGATGCCAAGCCCCAATGATGGGATAAGCATGAAGTTGGTTGCGTTGCCCAATGCGAAGGCACCCGAATGGCTGATCGTCACGCGCCCCGAAGGCTGCGTCCCCACGCCGAAGCCGAAGCCGTAGAGGCCGGGACGCGCGGCGGGGGAGGCGCCGTGGTCGGAGATGACCTGTGCCGTCAGCGCTGGAAGCAGCGCCTCCCGAGCAACGACCACTTCGCCGCCATGGCGACCGCCCTGCACGACCATCGCCATCCATTTTGCCATGTCGCCGATCGACGCGCTCATGCCGCCGGCCGGCGACTGCGCATCCGGTTGGCGCCGGTACCTGGCCTCCCACCGCTCGCCGGCCCTGACATGTCCGGCGGCGCGGTTGGGCCTTGCCTCGAAGTCCTGGAAACGTGAACTCGCCGACGACATGCCGAGTGGCCGGTAGATGGCTTGCTCCGAGAGGGTTGCCCAATCGGTCCCCGCGGCGGCGGCCACCGCCTCGGCCGCCGCCGTCAGTCCGAAATTGGTATAGGCGTAGTCGTCGCGGAACGCGCCGAGCGGCAACCATCTCAGGCGTTCCAGCACCTCGCGGCGATTGTAGCCGAGGTCCTCCAGATCGTCCCCGGCATGGTCGGGCAGGCCGGAGCGATGCGCGAACATGTCGCCGATCGTGACGTGGCGGGTGACCCATTCACCACTCAGCGCAAACCAGGGGAGGTGATCGACGACCGGCGTCTGCCACGTGACGCCGCCCAGGCCGATCTGGCGTGCCACCACCGTCGCGCTCACGGATTTCGACAAGGAGGCAAGCTGAAACACGGTGTCCCGATCCACCAGCGCCGGCTGGCCGAGCTTGCGAACCCCGAACCCCTTGGCATAGACGGTCTCGCCATCTCGCACGACGGCGACGGCCAGCCCCGGAATATCAGTCGCACGGAGCAGATCTTCCGCCAAACCATCCAGCCGCGCGATGGCATGGTCGATCTGGCCCGGTGGCACCGGAACGCCGGGCGTCACAGGTGGCGGCAGCGCCGGATCGATGAAGGTCGCGGCCTCGGTCGCAGAAGCTCTTGCTGCCAGCGTGACGGCAATGCCGGCGCCAAGCGTTGCGACCTGCCGTCGCGCCAGCGGAAATCGGGACAACACGACCGGCGCGCTCCTGTCAGACCGCTTGACCTTAGCCAACGGCATCATCTGGCACAACTTAGGGCCCAGGAATGCCTTGCTGGGCGGAGATCGGCGGTGACAAGCCTATTGGCCCAAGAGCTTGGCCTCGATGCGCCGGTCGGGCACCAGCCACAGCAGCGCCACCAGGGCGTAGGTCGTGTCCGCCAAGTACGGTCTGACGAAGGCCAGCGCTATGCCGCACGCATACAGCGCCAGCGACAGGCGGCCCTTGGCGTCGCGCCCGACCGCCCGCGCGAGCGCCGACCCGTGGCCCTGGCTGCGGATGATGACCGCCTGCATGATCGTCCAGGCCAGCGCCGGCATCAGCAGCGCCACGCCATAGACCGCCGTCGGGACGAGGGAGACGGGGTTGGCGCCCAGCCAGGCGGTGGCGAACGGCACCAGCGAGAGCCAGAACAGCAGGTGCAGGTTGGCCCAAAGTGCGCGGCCATCGATATGTTCCACCGCTTGCAGCATATGGTGGTGGTTGGCCCAATAGATGCCGAGATAGACGAAGCTCAGTACGTAGACCAGGAATGCTGGCAGCACGGCGCTGAGCGCAGCTAGATCGGCGCCCTGGGGCGCGTGCATCTCCAGCACCATGATGGTGATGATGACG
>JAYTQW010000185.1:0-18478 GCA_043746535.1 Rhodospirillales bacterium | reverse complement strand
GCCAAGCAGTTGGCGCGCACTGCGCCCGACGCCGGTCTGGTCGACCTGATCGAGGGGCCGAACGAGCCGAACAACCCGCCCAGCCATTTCTCCTACCAGAAACGCGGCTTTCCCGAGGGCGCACGCGCCGCGATGCATGACCTCCGCGCGGCGATGCGCGGCACCGCGTTTGCGCACATGCCGCTGGTGAACAGCGCCCTGGGTGGCGGCACGCCGGCCGATTACACCAATCTGGGCAACGTGCCGGAGGCGGATTTCGGCAGCTCCCACGCTTATATCGGCACCAGCCCGCCACGCGACTTCGTGGCCGGCCTGACGCCCAGCCGCACCATCGCGGTGGGCAAGCCGATGGTGATAACCGAAACCGGCAACTGCACGCTGACGACCGTGGCGACATGGTGCGGCGTGTCGGAGGCGGTGCAGGCGAAATACGCGCTGATGATCCTGGCCGATGCGTTCAGGCTCGGGGTGCGACGCACCTATTTGTATGAGCTGGTCGACGAGCAGCCCGACCCGGAGCAGACCGACGACGAGCGGCATTTCGGCTTGTTCCACCACGATTGGACGCCAAAGCCGGTGGCCGTGGCGCTGCACAACCTCAGTCGGGAGCTGCGTGCGGATGACGGACGCACCTGTGCGGGCCGTCTCGGCTACAGCCTTCCCGATACCAAATCGGTGTTGCTGCGGCGTGCCGATGGCGTGTTTGTGATAATGGCATGGACCGAGGCGGCGCTTTGGAATCCCGCCAATCGCACCGAGGTCTCGGTGCCGCCGCATGAGGTGGCGCTGACGCTGGCCGCCGGCCATGAAAGCTCCCGCGTGCGGGTGGTCGATCCACTGACCGACACGTCTGTCGCTGCTGGGCCGCCACGCGGCGGCGCGTTGCGGATTGTCCTGCCGGATCACCCAGTGCTGATCGAGGTCGGCGAGCCGGGCTGCAAATAACAGGGTTGCGCACTGATAAAGAGTAAGTTCCGGGATCGATATGGAGGTCACGTCGGCGTGACCGCACTTGTTGACCGGCGCTGATATGCGCTATCAGGCAGCCGACAGAGAAAGAGCGTCCCCTAACACTGTATAGACATCTCCTCGTCAGCGGTGGGATGTGAACTTTCCAATGGTCGCCGCGTAATGCGGCGGGACCATGTGAGTTCCAGCAGGCATCGGCGTCCAATGTCTGCCTTCAGCCAATCGAAACAACAAAATCATGTCTGCGACCGCGCCCAGAAATGGTATATCCGGAGTGTTAACCATGGACCAAGCCGAAATCTATACTAAGTTGACGCCAATATTCCGTGATGTGTTCGACGACGATGACATCCAGCTACGTCCTGAGATGACCGCCGACGACGTGGCCGACTGGGACAGCATGAGCCATATCAGGCTGGTGCTGACCATCGAGCGGCAGTTCCACAAGAAGTTCCCCGCGTCGCGCGTGTCGCAGTTGAAGAACGTCGGCGATCTCGTGTCACTGATTGAAGCGAGCGCCTGATGAGCGACGCCCTGTACGCACAGCTCGGCTGGCTGCTGCCCCCGCCCGACGATTTCAGCCAGGCCTGCCGTGCGCTGGGCGAGCGCCCCGATGCCGGCGCCGCCATCCGCGCCCTCGCCAGCACGTCGCTCGACGGCAACCAGCTCTCCAAGCTCGGCCGCGCCATCGACCGCCTGCGCGACGCCGGCCGCGACCTGGCGCCGTTGCAGCCGTTCCGGCTCGGGCTGCTCGGCAACGGCACGCTCGACCTGCTGGCGCCGGCGTTGATCGCCAGCGCGGCCCGGCATGGCATCGCGTTGGAGGTGACGCGCGCCGACTACGACCAGGTGATGCAGGAGGCGTTGTCGCCCGACTCGACCATCAATGCGGCCCGTCCCGATGCGGTGCTGGTGGCGCTGGACGCGCGCGGCCTGCCGATGCGTGCCACACCGGGCGACGCGGCCGGCGTGCGGGAGAACGTGGCCGCCGGGATCGACTTCCTGAAGGCCATCCGCACCGGCTTTGCCCAGAACAGCAATGCGGTCTGCATCGTGCAAACGCTGGCGCCAGCCCCGGAGACGTTGTTCGGCAGCCTTGACGCCGCCGTTCCGGGCACCGCGCGCGACATGCTGACCCGGTTCAACCAGGCGCTGGCCGAGAGCATTCCGGGCACCCAGGACCTGCTGCTCGACGTGGCCTCGCTGGCCGCGACGGTGGGCCTCGGCGAGTGGCATTCGCCGGCGCAATGGAACCTGGCCAAGCTGCCGTTTTCCGACACCTACGTGCCGCTCTACGCCGAGCACGTCGCGCGACTGGTTGCGGCCTTGCGTGGACGCAGCCGGCGTTGCCTGATCCTCGACCTCGACAACACCGTGTGGGGCGGCGTGATCGGCGATGACGGGCTGGAGGGGATCAAGGTCGCGCAGGGCGACGCCACCGGCGAGGCGCATCTGAGCGTGCAGCGGCTGGCGCTCGATCTGCGCGAACGTGGCGTGGTGCTGGCGGTGTCGTCCAAGAACAACGACGACGTGGCCCGCCTGCCGTTCGCGCAGCATCCGGAAATGCTGCTGAAGGAGACGCATTTCGCGGTGTTCCAGGCCAACTGGAACGACAAGGCGACCAACATCAAGGCCATCGCCGACGAGTTGGCGCTGGGGCTGGAATCGATGGTGTTCCTCGACGACAATCCGGCCGAGCGCGGCCTGGTGCGTCAGATGCTGCCGCAGGTGGCGGTGCCGGAACTGCCCGAGGATCCCTCGCTGTATGCCCGCACGCTGGCCGCAGCCGGCTATTTCGAGGCGGTGGCGTTCTCCGACGAGGACCGCAAGCGGGCGTCGATGTATGATGAGAACGCCAAGCGGGTGCAGTTGCAGCGCGCGGTTGGCGACCTCGACGCCTATCTCGCCTCGCTCGACATGGTCATCAGCTTCGCCCCGTTCGACACCACCGGGCGGGCGCGCATCAGCCAGCTCATCAACAAGTCCAACCAGTTCAACCTGACCACCCGGCGTTACACCGAGGCGGAGGTAGGCGCGGCGCAGGACGACGCCGATGCGTTCACCTTGCAGGTACGCCTGGCCGACCGTTTCGGCGACAACGGCATGATCTGCGTGCTGATCTGCCGGCGTCAGGCGCGCGCCACCTGGGAGATCGACACCTGGTTGATGAGCTGCCGCGTGCTCGGCCGCAAGGTGGAGGCCATGGTGCTGCGTGAGGTGCTGGCGCAGGCGCGGGCGGCGGGGATCGAGCGGCTGGTCGGTGTGTACCGGCCGACCGATCGCAACGGCATGGTGCGCGATCATTACGCCAAGCTCGGCTTCACTCTGATCGATGGGGAGGCGCTTGGCGAGACACGTTGGGAGTTGCCGGCCACGACCGAGATCGCGGCGGCCCCGATGGAGGTGCGCCACGCCGAGCGGGTGGCCGAACATGCCTGATCCTAATCCGCCCCCTTCCGACCGGCGTTGGCGGCTGCCCAGGCGCGACCTGGCGCTGATACCGTTGCTCAGCCTGCTGACCTGCCTGGTGCTGTTCGCGTTCGCTGAAATCGGCACCCGAGTGTTTTGGGCAGAGAGCGAGACCGACACCTGCGTCATCGCCGACCCGGTGCTGGGCCACCGCTTCAAGCCCAACTGCCAATCTACGGTGAAGTCGATGGAAGGGCCCTGGGTCGTCAACGACTACAACGAGTGCGGCTATCGCACCGACCAGAGCTGCGCGCCGCGTCCGCCGGGCGTGCGGCGGGTGGATTTGATGGGGTCGTCGGTGGCGCAGGGTTACCTGGTGCCGTACCAGGGCACCATCGGCGCCAATTTGCAGGCCACCCTCACGCAACAATGCCATGGCCCGGTGCAGGTCGAGAACATGGGCATGATCGGCTACCAGGGCGACATCATCGCATCGCAGATGGACGAGGCGCAGGCGCTGAAGCCGGATGCCATCGTGTTCCTGGTGACACCTTGGGACTTCGATAGCGGCGATAAGCTGCCCACCGCCGCCTCTCCCCCTGTGGCGCAACCCGAACTGCTGCGCCGGATCAAGATGTTCGTGTCCGCCAGCCGTGCGGTGTTGCTGGCGCAGCACTTCCTGTTTGTCGACAACCAGCGCTATGGCTCGCTCTACCTGACCTATGGCGACCGCGCCGACTTCATCCGCGCGCCGCTGAGCCCGGCATGGCGGCAGCGGCTGGGGCGATTGGACAGGCTGCTCGGCCAGATTCAGGCCAAGGCCGTCAAGACCGGCGTGCGCATCGTGGTGGCCTACGTGCCATCGCGCGTGCAGGCGGTCTATTTGTCCACCAAGGACCGCCCGCCCGAGGTCGACCCGTTCGTGTTCGGCCGCGCTGTCGGCAAGCTCGTGGCGGCGCATGGGATGGCCTACGCCGACATGTCCGATACGCTGGCGCACGTCACCAATGCCGGGTCGCTATACTACCCGCAGGACGGCCACATCGCCGCCATGGGCCAGACCATCGTCGGCCGCGCCATTGCCGACCGGGTGCTGGCCAGCGTCGCCCCATTCCAATCCTGTCATCAGCCGGTGGGCGCGGCGACCATGTCCGCCCCGCCTCGCCTCGCCTCGGAGACGACGCCATGATCGTGCCATCGCTGGTCTTCTTCGTCTTTGTCGCCATCGTGGTGCTGGCGTACCAGCTCTGCCCCTGGCCGCGCGGCCGCCAACTGATCTTCCTGGTGGCGAACGTGTACTTCCTGTCGACCTACGCGCATGGTGGCACGGCGTTCGTGCCGTTGCTGGCGTTTCTCGCACTCGGCTACGCAGCGCTGCTGGCGGTACGGCGGGGTGCCTCGGCGCCGCTGTTCGCGGGCCTGCTCGCGGTGGTGCTGATCGCGTTCGTCTGGCTGAAGCGCTACAGCTTCCTGCCGCAGGACAGCTTCCTGCCGTTCGTCTATGTGACGCTCGGGCTGTCCTACATCTTCTTCCGCGTCATGCACCTCATCATCGACGCGCGCGATGCCGAACTGCCGCCGGTGCCGGTGATCTCCTACCTCAACTACACGCTCAACTTCACCACCCTCGTCTCCGGCCCGATCCAGCGCTACCAGGAGTTCCGCCGCATGGAGACGGCGGAGCGGCTGCCGCTGAACCTCATCACCGCCGGGCAGGGCATCGAGCGGATCATCGTCGGCTACTTCAAGGTTTCGATCGTGTCGGCGGCATTGCTGTCGGAACACGTGCGCGCGTTGCACGCGCTGGCTGGCGACACGACGTTGGGCGACCGGCTGCTCGACGGGCTGAGCATCGCGCTGGTGTATCCGATCTACCTGTATTTCAACTTTTCCGGCTACATCGACATCGTCATCGGCGTTGCCAAGTTCCTTGGGCTGGAGTTGCCGGAGAACTTCAACCGGCCGTTCTCGTCGGAGAACTTCATTGGCTTCTGGAGCCGCTGGCACATCACGCTGTCGACCTGGCTCAAGACCTACGTCTATTCGCCGCTGCTGATCGCCCTGATGCGACGCTTTCCCAGTCAGCGCATGGAGCCGTATTTCGGCGTGCTGGCATTTTTCGTGACCTTCTTCCTGATCGGCGTATGGCACGGCCAGACCTCGGTGTTCATGTTCTTCGGCGTGTTGCAGGGCCTCGGCGTCAGCCTGAACAAGCTGTACCAGATCACCATGGCCCGGCGCATGGGCCGCAAGCAGTACAAGGCGCTGTGCGCAAACGGCCTGTACCGCGCCGCCTCGCGCGGGCTGACGTTCTGCTGGTTCGCCTTCACGCTGTTCTGGTTCTGGTCGAACTGGGAGCAGATCGGCGCCGTCCACGCGGCATTGGGCGCGCCATTGGTGGTCCTGCTGTGGCTCGTGGCCTGGGCGGGCGCGACCGTGGTGCTGGCGATCGGCGAGGCGGCGCGCGCGGCGGTGCTGGCGATCCGTTGGGATGGGGTGCCGGTGGTCACCTCGCGCTATGTCCGCACGGTCTGGGATACGGCGCTGATCGTGGTCACGGTCGCGTTGGTCGTCCTGCTCAACGCCCCCGCGCCGGATATCGTGTACAAGGCATTCTAAAGCTCGTCCGTTGGCCGACTGCTTTACTTTCGGCCTGGATGGGGCTTGCACGATCCCCAAAAACTAGGGGATGATCCCTGCACGAGCCGCCGGCACAGGCGGTCGTCAGGGAGATCTTCATGGCCCATCGGATTGTCCGCGCCGCAGCCCTCACCGCCGCTATGATGCTGATGGCGGGCACCACCTTCGCCGCCGGACCGGAGATCGTCGCGGGGCCGGGAAGCGACACTGCCTGCTTCAAGCCGTGGACCGCGCAGACCAAGTTCTTCAAATGGCCCGCCAAGCCGGGACCATACCGGGTAGCGCTGGTCAATGGCTATGTCGGCAACACTTGGCGCATCCAGATGATCAAGACCGCCCGCGCCTATGCCGAGTTGCCGGAGGTCAAGGCCGACCTCAAGGAGTTTAAGGTGGTCTCGGTCGGCACCGACGCCGCCGCCCAGCTTGGCGCCATCGAGGATTTCATCAACCAGGGCTATGACGCCATCATCGTCGAGGCGGTCAGCCCGACCGGCTTCGACAGGGTGATCCGGCAGGCCAATGCCAAGGGCGTCGTGCTGGTGCCGTTCGACAACGCGCTCGACACCGACAAGGTGATGCAGGTCAACGAGGACAATTACGGCATGGGGGTCATGGCCGCCCAATGGTTGCAGAAGTATGTGGGCAACCACGGCAGCATCCTGGAAGTGCGCGGCGTGCCGGGCAATTCCGTGGACCGCGACCGCCACGAAGGCTTCCGCAAGACCATGAATGAGGGCGGGAAGTTCGATTATACCGAGGTGGTCGGCAACTGGGCCAGCGGCGACAGCCAGAAGGTGACCGCCGACGCGCTGGCGGTGCATGGCCATTTCGACGGCGTGTTCACCCAAGGTGGGTCGGACGGCACCGTGCAGGCCATGATGGACGCCAAGCAGCCGTTCGTGCCGGTGGCCGGCGAGGGCGAGAACGCCTTCCGCGTGCAGATCGCCGAGCACGCCAAGGATGGCCTGAAAGGCATGTCGTACGGTCAGTCGCCGGCGTTGGTCGCCATCTCCATCAAGGCGGCGATCTCGGCGTTGAAGGGCAACGTCATGCCGCAACTGATCTCGGTGCCGATCCCGGTGGCGGACTTCAACACCCTGAAGGCCGGCGACAACTACTTCCCCGAATTGCACGAGCAGTTCTTCGCCGACAACGCTTTCCCACCCTGCGGCGTCAGCTTCACGGCGCCGCAGATCATGTCGCAGAGCGTCGCCACGCCGAAGTGACGGGCCAAGCGGGGATGCGGCGATGTTGAAGCAGGCAGCGCCGTACCTCGCATTGACGGGCGTCAGCAAACGCTATGGCGGCGTGAGCGCGCTGTCCGGCGTGGACTTCGCCTGCCGGCGCGGCTCAATCCACGCTGTGCTGGGTGAGAATGGCGCCGGCAAGTCCACGCTGATCAAGATCATCGCTGGCGTGGTGCAGCCCGATGCGGGCAGCATCGCGCTGGATGGCCGCACGCTGACCCTGCCCAATCCGCAGGCGGCGAACGCGGCCGGCATCGTATGCATCTTTCAGGAATTGTCGCTGCTGCCCGATCTGTCGGTGGCCGACAACATCGGCATCACGGCGCCGCCGCGCCGGTTCGGGCTGATCGATGGCGCCGCCCAGCGCCGCCTGGCGGAGGGGTTGCTGGCGCGCATCGGCTGCGCCGACATCGACCCGCGCATGCTGGTGCGCGACCTGCCGCTGTCGCGCCGGCAGATGGTGGAGATCGCCAAGGCGCTGGGCCGCAACCCCAGCCTGCTGATCCTCGACGAAGCCACCTCCGCCTTGACGGCGGCGGACGTGGGCCGCGTCTATGCCATCCTCCATGGCCTGCGCGAGCAGGGTCTGGCGCTGCTGTACATCTCGCACCGGATGCACGAGATCGAGGAGCTGGCCGACACCTGTTCGGTGTTCCGCAACGGCCAGCACATCGGCAGCTTCGCCCAGGGTGAGCGCGCACCCGGCCAGATCGTGCAGATGATGATCGGCCGCGACCTGCACACGGTCTATCCGCCAAAGCCCGCCCGCACACCCGACCCCGCCCCGGTGCTGGAACTGCGTGGGATCGGCTGGGAGGACCGGCTGCACGGCATCAGCTTCGGCGTTGGCCGGGGTGAGATCGTGGGCCTTGGCGGGCTGGATGGCCAGGGCCAGCGCGAGTTGCTGCTGGCGCTGTTCGGCGTGCTGCGCGGCGTCACCGGGCAGGTGCTGGTGGACGGCAAGCCGTGCCATGTCGGCAGCCCGGCGCAGGCGAAGTCGCCCGCGATCGGCATGGCGCTGATCCCCGAGGACCGCAAGACCGAGGGGCTGATGCTGCCGATGCCGGTGTCCGACAACATCTCCATGGCGGCGCTCGGCCGCATGACGCGCGGGCTGGTGATCGACCGCGGGCGTGAGGCGGCGGCCATTGGAAAGGTGATCGACAAGCTGCGGATCAAGGCCGGCGACCCGGCCAGCCCGGTGGCGACGCTCTCCGGCGGCAACCAGCAGAAGGTGGTGATCGCCAAATGGCTGCTGACCGGCGCCCGCATCATCCTGCTGAACGATCCCACGCGCGGCATCGATGTCGGCACCAAGCAAGAGATATACCAACTGTTGCGCGACCTTGCCGACGCCGGCACCGCCATCGTGCTGTACTCGACCGATTACGAGGAGCTGATCGGCTGCTGCGACCGGGTGATGATCCTCTATGACGGGCGGATCGTCCGCACGCTGGAGGGCGCCGCCATCACCGAGGCCAACATCGTCGCCAGCGCGCTCAACATGACATTGGAGAGCGCGGCGTGAACACCCTGCGGCTGCGGATCTCGCAGAACACCGGCCTGCTGATCGCGGTGACGCTGTTTGCCATCCTGTACACGCTGTACAGCTCGCTGCATCCGAAGGGCTGGAGCGTCGACCTGTTCGTGCAGAACTCGAACGAGAGCCTGGCGCTGATCTTCGTCGCCATGGCGCAGACGGTGCCGGTGCTGACCGGCGGGCTGGATCTGTCGGCGGGCGCCATCATGACCCTGGTCAACTGCTTCGCCTCGACGCTGCTGACCGGCAGCCCGGCGCATATCGCGCTGGGCCTGCTGGCCTGCCTTGCCGCCGGGTCGGCCTGCGGCCTGCTCAACGGCTGCATCGTCGTGTTCGGCCGCATCCAGCCGATCATCGCCACCCTGGCGACCGGGGCCATCTTCATCGGCTTCAGCCTGCTGTTGCGGCCCTCGCCGGGTGGCGCCGTGGACGACAACCTGTCCTGGGTGCTGACCAATGCGCTGTCGGAAATGGACACCACCTATCACTGGTTCGCGCCAGGGGCGGCGCCGTACTGGTTCAGCCACGGCGTCGGGCTGCTGCCGGTGCCGATCCTGATCCTGCTGGCGGTGATCGTGCTGGTGTGGCTGCCGTTCCGCCGCACCGTCACCGGGCGCGGCTGCTACGCGGTCGGCTCGTCGGAGGGGGCGGCCTATATGTCCGGGCTGAAGGTCTGGCGCAGCAAACTGGCGGCCTACGCGCTGGGCGGGTTCTTTGCCGGCTGCGGCGGGCTGTACCTGGCGTTGCAGACCGGCAGCGGCAACGCCGACATCACCCAGGCCGGCGGCTACACGCTGAACTCGATCGCCGCCGTGGTGATCGGCGGCACCTCGCTGTTCGGCGGCAGCGGCGGCGCCATCGGCTCGGTGTTCGGTGCCCTGGTGCTGCGCGCGATCTCGTTCTGCTTCCGCGTGTTCGACCCGGCCGGCCCGATGGGCTTCGTCGCCAACCCGCTGTTGCAGCCGATCTTCGAGGGCGTGATCCTGCTGCTGGCGGTGTCGCTGGGCGCTGCGCGGGCGTTGCGGGTGAAGAACCGGCTGTCGCTGTTCACATGACAATGCCCCTGAAAGCGACCGGCTTCCTGCGCGCGCTGGACCGTCCGACGTTGATCGCCGGCAGCTTCATCGCCGTCATCCTGATCGCCGGCACCGGCTACACGCTGGCGACCCAGGGCACGGCGTCGTTCATCGAACCCACCTATCTGCTGCAACAACTCAAGATCGCCTCGTTCATGGGCACGGTGGCCGTGGGCATGATGATGGTCATCCTGCTCGGGCATATCGACCTGTCGGTGCCGTGGACCATTGCCGCCAGCGCCATGCTGGCCACCGCCGTCGGCGGCGCGTGGGCAATACCCGTCGGCCTCGGCATCGGCCTGCTGGTCGGGCTGGTGAACGGTTTGGGTGTGGCATTCCTGCGGGTGCCGTCGATGATCTTCACGCTCGGCGTCAACGCGGTGCTGCGCGGGTTGATGGTGATGCTGACCGGGGGCTTCGCGCCGCAGAGCAACGCCACCGGATTGATGGTGTGGCTGTCGCAGGGCCAGCCGCTGGGCATCGCCAACGCGGTGCTGGTATGGGCGGCGATCTGCGCCCTGCTGCTGTTCATGCTGACCCGCACGCCGTTGGGCCGCTACATCTACGCCACCGGCAACCGCGAGGCCGCGACCTACCTGTCCGGCGTCAACACGCGGGCGGTGCTGGTGGCCGGTTTCGTCATATGCAGTCTGTGCTCGTCGGTGGCCGGCCTGCTGATCGCCGGCTACTCGTCCAAGGCGTTCCAGGCAATGGGCGACGCCTACCTGTTGCCGTCCATTGCCGCCGTCGTGGTTGGCGGCACCAACATCCTGGGCGGGCAAGGGCGTCTTACCGGTACCGTGATCGGCACCGTCCTGATCGTGCTGCTGGCCAGCGTCCTGTCGGTGATGCAGATGCCGGAGGCGGGGCGGCAAATCATCTACGGCGTGGTCATTATCGCCATGCTGCTGGTCTATGGCCGGAGTGTGGCCATCCGCACCTGAGTTTCGCTCAGTGCGCTACCCGCTCCGCCGGCACCACCATCCCGGCGACAGCCAGCAGCAACTCGCGTTCCTTGAACGGCTTCTCCAGCGAATGCCAGTTGGGATGCTCGCTGGGGATGGCCTTGTCGCCGTAGCCTGAGAGCAGCAGGAACGGGACGTGCCGGTGTTCCAACGCCTCGGCGGCCGGAAACACCTTTTCGCCGCCCAGGTTCACATCGAGCAACGCCGCTTCGCATGCCATCGTCCGTGCGGCCACCAACGCGTCGGCAAGCCGGCTGTACGGGCCGACCACGATGTAGCCGGCGTCCCCGAGTATCTCCTCCAGCAGCATCGCGATTATGATCTCGTCCTCGACAATGAGAATGCGCGTGCCAGGGATGGCGGCGGTGATCAAACTTGCCGACAGCCTCATTAGTCCGTTCCTTGCAGTTCTGTCGCCTTGACCACGCTTACCGCATCCAATGGAATGGTCAGCATGACCTCCAGGCCAGTTTCCAAAAATTGAACGGACGCCTTACCGTTTAGTTCATGACCGATGCTGCGCTCTATCAATTGTATGCCGAACCCATGATGCGACGGTTGCGCCACCACAGGCCCGTTGGACTCGCGCCAATGCCACACAAGCTGTTCGCCGGCAGCCGTTTCCTCGAATCGCCAGACCACCAGAACCCGGCCCTCGGGCACCGACAATGCGCCATATTTGACCGCATTGGTCGCCAATTCGTGAACGATCATACCAAATGCCAAAGCGGCGCCAGAGCGCAGCGCCACGCCTGGGCCTTGCAGCACGACATTGCTTGGATCGGCGTCGGACCGATACGGCGTCAACTCCTCCTGCAAGATGTGCTTCAACGCCACCTCGGTCCAGTTCTCCTGACTGAGCAGGGTGTACGCGGTCGCGAGCGCCCGCAGTCGGCCCAGGAACGCGGCCGAGAAATCGTCCAGCGTTTCCGACCCACGCAGCGTCTGGTGCACCATGGAGATCACCACGGTCAGCATGTTCTTGACGCGATGGTTCAGCTCGTCGACCAGAAGGCGTTGCTGCTGTTCCGCCTCGACGATTCCGGTCACGTCGAGGAAGCTGA
Organism: Rhodospirillales bacterium; assembly: GCA_043746535.1. Classification (GTDB taxonomy): domain Bacteria; phylum Pseudomonadota; class Alphaproteobacteria; order Acetobacterales; family Acetobacteraceae; genus CAVRQM01. Next base: position 6,568 of record JAYTQW010000185.1, on the reverse strand, counting down.
CCAGCGCGCCGTCCACAGCGTTCTCCAGCCCGCGGTACGGCAGCATCCGCATCAGGTAGAAACTCGCGCGGTCGAGGCTGGTGACGCGGCGTTCGAGCGGCTGTAAGGTGCGCAGCACCAGCGCCAGATCCTCGCGCAGCGTGGTATAATCGAGTTGGCTGGTGATGTCGGTGAGTGGCCGGCCGATATCGCTGGGGATCAGGTTGTAGATGCCGGTGATCGCCGGGGTGAAGTTGCGGATGACGACACCCTCGTCCAGGAACACGGTGCCGACCTTGGTGCTCTCGAACAGGTTGGCCAGGTCGCTGTTGGCGCGGTCGAGGTCGTCGATCTTGACCACCAACTGGCCGTTGACCGTCTGCAATTCCTCGTTCATTGACTGGACCTCCTCTTTGGAGGTCTCCATTTCCTCGTTGGTCGATTGCAGTTCCTCGTTGATCGAGTGAAGCTCCTCGTTGGCCGACCTCAGCTCTTCGACCGCAGCCTCGTATTCCTCACTGGTCGACTGCAACTGCTCGCGCGTGTCGTGCAACTCGCGCTCATGCTGCTCGATCAGCCCCGTGTGGCGGGTGTCGGCGCCGGCTCCGCCAGGACCGGCGGCATCGTCCGGCTGCATCGGTCCCTGGTCGGCGAACACCACCAGGAACAAGGCGCCGTCGTCCTCCAGCGGCAGCGGCTCCACGGTCAGGGTGATGGCCTGCGTGCCGCCGTCGAACTTGACCCGCACATTCTCCTGCGTGCTGCGGATGTTGCTCTGCAACACTTGGCGCAGCAATGCCCGTAGTTCTGATCGTAGCCCGTCGCGGGCCAGTGCCACCAGGCTGCGCGTCGGCCCGCCCGGGGCGAGTTGCAGGTAGCGGCTGGCGCGCGGGGCGAAATGCACGGCGTCGCCATCGGCGTTGACCAGCACGAACGCGGGCGCGAAGCGCGCCTGCACCCGTGCGTGCGCCGCCAGCAACGCGCGGTTTGGGTTGAGCTTCATGATGTCTTTTCCAATCGCGTTCGGCAGCGCCGACTGGCCCATCAGCGTGCGTGCCATGACTGGCAAGGCTCGGCTGGGGATGTCACGGCGGCTGAAGATACGGTTCTTCTTGTCGAGGACGGCGAACAGGTCGTCGTGGCGGGTGACGCCTTCCGACCGTCCCAGCAACAGGATGCCGCCTGGCACGAGGGCGGCGTGGAAAGCCGGAATCACTTGCGATTGCAGATGTGTGTCCAGATAGATCAGCAAGTTGCGGCATGACAGCAGGTTGAGCCGTGAAAACGGCGGATCGCGGATCACGCTGTGCACGGAGAACGTGCAAAGGTCGCGCAACTCCCTGGTAACGGTGAACTGGCCTTTGGACTCGATGAAGAAGCGTTGCCGCCGCTCGGCCGAAACCGGCTTCATCAGGACCGCCGGGTAGCGGCCGGCCCGGGCGATGCCGATCGCCGCCTCGTCGATGTCGCTCGCGAAGACCTGTAGCGCCGGCGGCCGTTCCAGCGTGGCGCGGAACTCCTGCAACAGCATGGCGATCGAGTAGGCCTCCTCGCCGGTCGAGCATCCCGGTACCCAGGCGCGTATCCGGTCGTCCGGTCCGCAGCCCTCGAACAGCCGAGGCACCAGCGCGCGAGCCGCCTCGAACGTCTTGGGGTCGCGGAAGAAGCTGGTGACGCCGATCAGCAGGTCGCGCAGCAGCAGCATCGCCTCGCCAGCGTCCTGCTCCAGCCGCCGCATGTAGCCTGGCACGTCCAGGCTGATCGCCGCCATGCGCCGCTGCACCCGGCGCACGAAGGTCGGCTCCTTGTAATGGCTGAAATCATGACCGATCTGCCCATGTAGGATAGCGCAGATGCCGAGGCGGGCGGCGCCGATCGCGCTCGCCATGTCGGTCTCCAGCGCCGGGGCGGCCGCTTGGTCGTCCACCTGATGACCGAGTAGATATTGCGGGATGGCGTCGACCGGCAGGATCATGTCGACACTGCCGGTCGCTATCGCCGCCGCCGGCATACTGTCGAACTCCGGCCAGGTATGGTTCGACCCCTGCACGATGGTGGTGCCGCCGGCCTCCTTGATCGCCTTCAACCCGAGCGCCCCGTCGCGGCCGGCGCCGGATAGCACGATGCCGACCGCATTCGCGCCCTGGTCCGCCGCCAGCGAGTTGAAGAATGAGTCGATCGATGTCCTGCCGTCGTGCGCGACATCGTCGGCACCCAGTTGGAAGCGGCCATCCACCAGCCCCAGCAGGATGCCGGGCGGTGCGATGAAGACATGGCCGCCAGCCACCACCGTATCCTGGGTCGCCTCAAGCACCGGCATGGTGGTCCAACGCCCGACGACCTCCGCCAACAGGCTGGTCCGTCCCGGAGCCAGATGCAGGACGAGCACGAAGCAGAAACGGTCCCGCCAGAGGGCGTTCTGGAACAGGTGCCGCAAGGCCTCGATGCCGCCCGCCGAGGCGCCGATGCCGACTACCCTGAATATCGATGCTTCGGTCAGACGGGGCGCTCCTGTGTCTATCGGCACCATAGCCGTTTTTTGTGCGGCCTGGATATTGGTTGAATATCCGCCATCATTTTTTGCGCCAGAACCCCAGATGCACCTGCATCAAGTCCAATTCATCCCCGTAGAGTCACAGTTGCGCGATAGTCTCGGCAATCAGGCAGCTTTGTCTGCGCGCGGCGCGTCAAAGCAGGTGGCCGGCTGGCTGGTACCGAGAGCCGCGTTTACGAGGGCGGATGCGCCCACGAGCATGAGGTCAAGGCATGGACAGCCCAAAGATGGTCATCGTCATCGGCACGTCAGCGGGTGGCCTGACCGCCTTACAGACGATCACATCGAGCCTGTCGCGGGATTTGCCAGCGGCAATTTGCATTGTCCAGCATGTCGGCCAGCATCGAAACTATTTGCCGACGCTGCTGTCCAAGAGCGCCGTGCTGCCGGTCAGGCAAGCCATCGATGGGGAGCGGTTGTTGGCTGGGCACATCTACGTGGCGCCGCCGGACCGGCACATGCTGGTCAGCCCCGGCCATCTTCACCTCACGCGCGGCCCCAAGGAGAACTTCGCCCGTCCAGCGATCGACCCGCTGTTCCGGTCCGCCGCCGAGGCCTATGGCGACCGGGTGGTGGGGGTGATCCTGACCGGCAACCTGAACGACGGCACAGCCGGGCTGTACGAGGTCAAACGGCGCGGCGGCGTGGCGGTGGCGCAAGACCCATTCGAGGCCGAGAACCAGGGGATGCCGGTCAGCGCCATTCGCCACGTCGCAATCGATCATGTGTTGCCGGTGAGGGCGATGCCGGCGCTGTTCGACCAACTTGCCAGCATTTCGGCCAGGGCGGCCTTGTCAGACGCTGGGGCCGGGGAGAACGCATCGATGCCGACCGAATTACCACGCGAGCGGCCAGTGACGCTGACCTGCCCCGAATGCGGCGGCGCCATGCGGCGACGGGAGGTGGGCACGCTGCTCACGTTTAGCTGCCACATCGGCCATGTGTTGACCGCCGACACCATGGTGGCCGGGCAGTTCCTCGAACTGGACCGGGCGCTGGAGATGGCCTTCCGCCGCATGAACGAGCGCGGCGAACTCTGCCGGCAGATGGCGGAGCGCGCCCGAGCCAACGGCGACGAGCAGGTCGCCGGCATGTGGGATGCGGCACAGCGGCAGACCCACGAACGCACAGAGCTGATAGAGCAACTGCTCACCGAATCCTGGCAGCTCCCCGAATTGGACGAGGCAGCCGATTAGGCGATGTCAGGTCGGTGTTGCGGGTCGGCCAGCGCTGTCCGCTGCCTGGCCCCGCGACCGGCATGTCACCCCACGATGCCGCGCGGTGTGCGCGACAGGCTCGCCAGGTTTTCGTCAACCGCCCGGAACAGGCCCCAGGTCTCCTGGTATTGGCCGTGCACGCCAGAGCTGCCGCTGTCCATGTCGACCTGCCGCGCCTGGATATAGCTGGTCCAACGCCGGCTTGCCGGGCGGCGGTGGTGGTAGTCGTGGCACGGCGCATCGCCCACCAGCACGAACATCCGCACGAACAGCTGCATGGTCAGCATGTCGGCCCACCACAGCGTCCAGCGCGCCAGCCCGGCCAGCGAGGTGGCGCGGGCATCCGGCGGCGCCGAGCCGGGGAACACGCCAGCGGTGGCGTGCGACACAAAATCCTTGCCGCGCGTCAGGATGATCTCCGGGTCGGGAAAGCGGTGCTCGCACAGGATGCGGAACACGGTGGCGACCTGCAACAACACGGTGACCGGAAGCACCCAGCCGACCAGGAACTCGGGCAATGTCCCGGTGACTGCGGCCAGCGCCGTGAAGGCCGTCCAGATGCCGATGCCGATCAGGTTGTGGCTGCGGTCATGCGACAGCCAGGCGGCCCGCAACCGGCGGCGCAGGAAGCGGAAGTGGAACTCCGGGGACACCAGGTTGACGATGACCCGGCGCCACAGGTCGCGCTTCGGCAAGGATGGCTCCAGCCCGCACATGCCGAAGACGAAATCCGCGAACTCGTCCTCTTCGGTCAGCAGCTTTTTATGGTTGTGGTGCAGCATGTGTTCGGCTTTGTATTTGTCGAAATGCTTGAACAGCAGGATCGCCGAGATGAGCTTGCCGACGACGATGTTAAGCTCGCGCGCCTTGAACACCGTGCCGTGCGAGCAATGATGGAACACGACCACCTGGAACAGCCCCAGTCCGGCGCTGGTGAGCGTCAGCCCGAGCGCCAGCAATGCCACGGCTGGCAACAGCATCACATGCAGGGCCGCGGCGCTCAGCAACACGCCGCCGATCGTCTGGGCCAAAGCCGTCACCACGAAGAACATGGTGGAGCGATCGACGATCGGCTCGTCGGCAAGTGGACGCGCCGTCAGCCAAGTCAGGAACGGCTGCACGAAAGTCGGCATGCGCTCACCCATCGCAACACGAGGATTGACGACAGAATAACGCTGGTTTACCGTAGAGATCGTTTCAGTTTGGTCAATCGCCTCAGCGAGATTACCGGTAAGGTAGGTCATATTGGCTCCTTCTGTATCCGCCAGGTTGGCGTGGATTGTGATGGATGCAACGAGAGATGTGTACGTTCCGCCATCATACAGTAGGCCATGACGCAAGCGACTCACCGACTCTTTCGCACGGCAAACGGTTTTTTCGCGTGAAAGAATGATTTCTGTGACGATAAGCCGCTTGATTGCGACTCGATTTCGCGCGACACCGATGGTTTCGCATTGGGCGAAGCGTCCAAAGGACGGGCAATGTCCGAAGTCAGCGCGTTGACGACAAACGGCGGTGATTTTGTTCCGGCGACCATCATCCCCATGGCTTCGGTCACGGCTGCGCCGATGCTGCGGGTGGGGTTCGGGCGACATTTCGACCTGGAAACAGCTATGGCGCAGTGCGTGGCGCAGATCGGCGATGTCACGCCGTCGCTGCTGCTGGTGTTCTGTGGCGGCAAGCAGGATCCGGCCGCCGCGCGCAGCGTCCTGCGCGCGGCCTATGGCAATGTCGCCGTGGTCGGCGGTTCCGCCGCAGGGGCCATCACAGGTGCCGGATTTGGCTATAGCGGGCTGGAAATCGCGGTATTGGCTTTCCTCGATCCAGCCGTGACGCCGCGCGTCCTGGTCAACCGTGACCTGCTGGCCGACGAGGCGGCCGCTGGCGCCGCCCTGGGCATGGCAGTCGCCGCCATCGCCGAGCCGGGCGCGCTGGTGCTGTTGTTCTTCGACAGCGTCGCCACCACCGCGCCGTTGCGGCTGCATCCCGCCAGCTCCATCCTGGAGGGCTTCCAGGCGGGACTCGCCGGCAAGCGGGTGGAGATTATTGGCGGCGGCCTGCTGACCGACATGAACCTGTCCGACAGTTGGGTGTTCACCGGCGACGCGGTGGAGCGCCATGCCGTGATGGCGCTGGTGTTCCCCCCGGCTGTGCGCGCGACGACCGTGGTGCTGCATGGCTGCCGGCCGGTCAGCACGTTCATGGAGATCACCCGAATCGATGGTGCCGAAGTGTTCGAGCTCGACGGCGAGCCGGCGTTGACCGTCATCGAGCGGATGCTGAACCTCTCGATCGGTGGCTCGGAGGGGCACAACCTGACGCTGCTCGCCACGTTGGGCGAAAAGCAGGGCGATCCCTTTGCCCCGTACAATGAGAACGCCTACGTCAATAGGTTGATATTGACAACTAATCGCGCGAGCGGCTCAGTGACCTTGTTCGAGCCGGATTTTCGGCGTGGCACCATGGTGCAGATCATGTCGAGGGACAACTCGCTTATGCTGCAATCCGTGCGTGACGGTGTTGCCGCCGCAAATGCCGCAATGTTAACTGGGCAGCGTCTTTTAAGTCTTTATATTGACTGTGCGGGCCGTGCCAGCGCCCGCAGCGGTGCCGCAACCGAGGAGGCGGAAATGGTGATGCAGGGGCTGGATGCGGCGATCCCGCTGATTGGCTTCTACTCCGGAGTCGAGATTGCCCCGTTCTATGGCTACAGTCGGCCGCTTGACTGGACCGGGGTGCTGACGACCCTGAGCTACGGCGCATAAATGACCGATGACGGCGCCACGTCGTCGGCCCGCGAGCTCGCGTATTATCGCCG
>JAYTQW010000184.1:0-3321 GCA_043746535.1 Rhodospirillales bacterium | reverse complement strand
GCGGCAAGGGCGGCGAGGCCGAATCCCGCGCCCCGGAGCCAGTTGTGGACAGATGCCATGGCGGGTTCTTCCTCCGGAAGGTTTGCGTCGGCGCAGCATTACGCAATCGTCATGCCAGCCCGCGCCCGGCTGCCACCGCGACGACAGGATCGTTCCTGCCCCGAAATCGTGCAGCCATGCGCGCATCTGCTTGGCGGCGCGGCGTTCTCGCGGCGCGGGCAGTCGTGCTAGGGTCACCCCACACGGGCCGAGGTGGCGATGCGATTGAATTTGGGCTGGCTGGCGGCGGGCCTGCTGACACTTGCCTCGCCGGCGGTGGCGGGCGCGGTGCTGGTGATGAACTCGGCGGAGGCGTCGCTCAGCGTCGTCGACCTGGCGACGCACAAGGAGCTGCGACGCATCCCGGTGCTGCGGGAGCCGCACCACGTCGCCATGACGCCGGACGGGCGCGGCGTGCTGGTCGGCGACACCCTGGGCAACGAGCTGCTCGACCTCGACATCGACAGCTTCGCGTTGCGCCGGCGCATCCCGGTGGCCGACCCGTACCAGTTGGGGTTCAGCCCGGATGGCCGGCTGCTGACGGTCAACGGGCTGGCGCGCAACCAGGTCGACATCTACGACGCCGCCAGCATGAGGCTGCTGCATCGCTTCCCGGCGGCGACGATGCCGAGCCACCTTGCCTACACGCCCGACAGCTCGATGGTGTTCGTGACCCTCCAGGGATCGAACAAGCTGATGGCGATCGACCTCGCGGCGATGACGGTGCGCTGGACCGCCCCGGTCGGACGCACCCCGGCCGGCGTGCTGTGGCATGACGGGCAGTTGCTGGTGGCCGACATGGGCACCGACTACGTGGCGGTGGTCGATCCGGTCGACGGGCGGGTGCTGCGCAAGATCCACACCGGGGCCGGCGCGCATCAGTTGTTCCGCTCGCCCGACCACCGGATCATCTGGGTCAACAACCGCGTCGGCGGCACCACCACGGCACTGGACGCCGCGACGCTCGCCATCATGCGCAGCTACAAGGTGCCGGGGGGGCCGGACGACATCGCCTTCGCCCCCGATGGCCGGCTATGGATCACCCAGCGTTTCGCCCGCACCGTGGCGGTGCTGGACCCGGCCACAGGCGCGATCGAGGAGGCCCATGTCGGGCGTTCGCCGCACGGCCTGCTGGTCAGCGTCAACGCGCATTGAGGCCGCCTGATGATGATGGACACACTGACGCTGCCGTTCGATATCGTCGCTGGCTGGTTGCAGGAGCACCTGGTGCTGCCGCTGCTGTACGCGCTCGACATGATGCAGTGGGAGGACATCGCCTATAACTGGGCGCTGTTCGCGGTCTATGGCGCGGCGCAGGTGCTCGTCACCTACGCCATCTGCCTGCCGCTGGAGCATTGGCGACCGGTGGAGCGCTGGCCCGACCGCCGCGCCGTCGGCGTCGACATCCTCTACACGGTGATCGCGCGCGTGGGGCTGTTGCCGCTGGTCACCTTCGTCGGTTTCTATGAATTGCAGACGGCGCTGGGTGGCTGGATGACCGACCATGGCTGGGTGCCGCCGACGCTGGAACGGCTGATCCCCGGCTTGCTCGGGCAGCAGGCGCTGACCTTCGCGGCCTATGTCGTCATCCTCGACTTCGCCGACTACTGGCGCCACCGCTGGAGCCATGCGCTGGGCTGGTGGTACTCGCTGCACGCGCTGCACCACGCGCAAAAACAGATGACGTTCTGGTCGGACGACCGCAACCACCTGCTGGACGAGGTGATCTCGTTCGCCTGGTTCACCGCCATCGCGTTGCTGGTCGGCATTCCACCGTTGCAGTTCCCGCTGCTGGTGCTGCTGTTGCGGCTGCTGGAATCGCTGTCGCACGCCAACACCCGGCTGCGCTTTGGCTGGGCTGGCGAGCGGCTGCTGATCTCGCCGCGTTTCCACCGCGCGCATCATGGCGTGCTGGCGGCGGGGCAGCGCAGTTGCAACTACGGCGCCATCCTGCCGTGGTGGGACATGCTGTTCGGCACCGCCGATTTCAATCGCGCCTATGTCGAGACCGGCGACCCGACCGCCGAGCCGGCGCTGGTCGACGGCGGCTATCTGGCGCAGCAATGGGCTGGGCTGCGGCGGCTGCTGCGCGGCAGCCGGCAGGCCTGGCGGTGATTGCGTAAGGGCCACGCTTGGTGTGTGCTGTGCCGGAACACCATCAGGAGAGCCGCCCCATGCTTCGCAGGACCATGCTTCGCAGGACCATCCTCGGCGTCGCCGCCCTGGCCGCCGTTGCCGGCTTCGGCACGATACCCGCCCGCGCCGCCGACCAGCCGATCCGCTTCGGCGTCGCCGCCGAGCCGTATCCGCCGTTCACCAGCCAGGAAGCGTCCGGCAAGTGGGTCGGCTTCGAGGTCGACCTGATGGACGCGGTGTGCGCCGCCATGAAGGCGAAATGCGTGATCGTGCCGACCGCCTGGGACGGCATCATCCCGGCGCTGAACGCCAACAAGATCGACCTGATCTGGTCGTCGATGTCGATCACCGACGAGCGTAAGAAGGTCATCGATTTCAGCGACAAATACTACAGCACCCCGGCCGAGATCGTCGCCGCCAAGTCGATGCCGCTGAAGCTGACGCTGACCGACGCCTCGGCGCTGAAGGGCAAGGTCATCGGCGTGCAGACCTCGACCACGCACGCCAACTACATCCAGAAACACTTCAAGGATCTGGCCACGGTCAAGACCTACGACACCCAGGACAACGCCAACGCCGACCTCGTCGCCGGGCGGGTCGACGCGATCCAGGCGGACTCGACCACGCTGGACGATTTCCTCAAGACCGACGCCGGCAAGGATTACGAGGTGAAGCTGCTGATCCCCAACAGCAGCGACCCCGCCGTGCTGGGCGACGGCGTCGGCGCCGGGCTGCGCAAGTCCGACACCGCGTTGCGCGACAAGGTGAATGCGGCGATCAAGCAGGTGCGGGCCGATGGCACCTACGACAAGATCCAGAAGAAGTATTTCGCCTACAACGTGTACGGCGGCTGATTTTTCGATGATGCGGGGGCCGTTCGCGGCCCCCGCCGCCTGTCCGGTGCCGCTACTCGGCGTGTAATACCAACTCGCTGCGGCGCTGGCAGTTAGCGAGGAAGCGCTTCTTTTTGCAAAAAGAAGCAAAAACTCTCACTCCAGTGGTGCGTGGCAAGGCAAGTATTCCTATTGCCGCTTGACACAGGCTGCTGGTTGTGTTCTTGTTCCGTTCGTGTCCCTCCCGCTCCCCGCACCCGCACCGAGCCTGTCGCAGCGCCTGACGCTGGTGGTGCAGGCCCTGCGCGCGGCC
>JAYTQW010000183.1:0-2345 GCA_043746535.1 Rhodospirillales bacterium | reverse complement strand
GGTGTCACGATCGACACGCCGGTGATCATGGCGCCGATGTCGGGCGTCACCGACCTGCCGTTCCGCAGGCTGGCGCGCAGGCTCGGCGCCGGGCTGGTGGTGTCCGAGATGATCGCCTCCTGGGCGATGGTGCGGGAGAACCGCACCACGCTGCGCATGGCGGAGATGGAGGGCCGGCCCGCCTCGCTGCAACTGGCCGGCTGCGACCCGGTGGCGATGGCCGAGGCGGCGCGGATCGGCGTCGCGCGCGGCGCCGACATCATCGACATCAACTTCGGCTGCCCGGTGAAGAAGGTGGCGGTCGGCATGATGGCCGGCAGCGCGCTGATGCGCGACGAGATCGTCGCCGCGCGCATCCTGGAGGCGACGGTGGCGGCGGTGCCCGGCCCGGTCACACTGAAGATGCGCATGGGCTGGGACCACACCAGCCTGAACGCGCCCCGGCTGGCCCGCATCGCGCAGGAAGCCGGCATCCGCATGGTCACCATCCACGGCCGTACCCGCCAGCAGTTCTACACCGGCACCGCGAACTGGGACTTCGTGGCCGAGGTGAAACAGGCGGTGTCGATCCCGGTCATTGTCAACGGCGACATACTGGACGAGCACGACGCCGCACAGGCGCTGGCCCGCTCCGGTGCCGATGGCGTCATGGTCGGGCGCGGCTGTTATGGCCGGCCCTGGCTGCCGGCGCAGATCGCGCATTTCCTGCGCACTGGCGCGCGGCTGCCCGACCCCTCGCTGGCGGCGCAGAAGGCGATCCTGCTGGAGCACTACGATGCCATGCTGACCCATGCCGGGCGCGACGCCGGCACCCGGCTGGCCCGCAAGCACGTCGCTTGGTACTCGCGCGGCCTGGCCGGCTCGGCCGAGTTCCGCGCCGCCGTCAACCGGCTGGGCGACGCCGACGCGGTGCGGGCGTTGATCGACCGCTTCTATGACCCGCTGATCGAGCGCGGCGCGGAGCGGACGATGGAGCGCGTGCACATGCTTGCGGAGGCCGCATGAGCAACGTGGTAACGCGCAGGATGCTGAAGGTGGTGGGCCGCCGCGCCGTCACCCGCGACGCGATGAGGCCGGCGCCGCGCCTGATCGACGCCGCCGCCATCCTGTCGACGCTGCCGGTTCCCACCATCTTGCTGGACCAGGAGAACCGCTTCCGCTTCGCCAACCCGGCCGCCGAGCAGTTCCTCGGCGTGTCGATGGCGCAACTCGCGCAGATGTCGATGTCCGACCTGCTGCCGCTCGACAACCCGTTGTTCCTGTTGATCGAGCAGGTGCGCGCCGACGAGGTGACGATCAGCGATCATGAGGTGTCGCTGGAAGGCCCGCGCCTGCGCCGGCACTCGGTCATCGTGCAGGGCACGCCCCATCTGGAGGAACCCGGTGCGGTGCTGCTGACGTTGCAGGATGGTTCCGCCGCGCGTGCGCTCGACCGCCAGCTCATCTTTCGCAGCGCCGCCCGCAGCGTCACCGGCATGGCGGCGATCCTGGCGCATGAGGTCAAGAACCCACTTTCGGGTATCCGGGGGGCGGCACAGTTGCTGGAAGGCAGCGTGACCGAGCAGGACCGCGAACTCACTGTGCTGATCCGCGACGAGGCGGATCGCATCCATGCCCTGGTCGACCGCATGGAGGTGTTCGGCGAGAAACCGGTCGCGCGCCGCGCCGTCAACATCCACCGCGTGCTGGAGCACGTGCGCCGCCTCGCCAGCACCGGGTTTGCGGCGCATATCCGCTTCACCGAGAGCTATGACCCCTCGCTGCCCCCGGTGTTCGGGAACCGCGACCAACTGGTGCAGGTGCTGCTCAATCTGGTGAAGAACGCCGCCGAGGCGTTGACCACGGCGGAACAGGTGGCGCCGGAGATCACGCTGTTCACGGCTTTCCAGCACGGCACCTGGCTGAACATTCCCGGCGGCGACCAGAGGCTGCACCTGCCGCTGGTGGTGACGGTGCGCGACAACGGGCCGGGCATTGCCGACGATATCCGCCCGAACCTGTTCGACCCGTTCGTGACCTCGAAGGCGACCGGCTCCGGCCTTGGTCTCGCCCTGGTGGCGAAGATCGTCAGCGACCATGCCGGCATGGTCGAAGTGGAGAGCCGGCCCGGCCGCACCGAGTTCCGGCTGCATCTGCCGATCCTGGCAGACGACGCGCCGGAGCCGCCGGAGCTGTTGGAGCCGCCGGGGCCAAGCGAATGAGACGCCCCGCATGACCCCGCCCACGGTCCTGATCGCCGACGACGACCGTTCCATCCGCACCGTGCTGACCCAGGCGCTCGGGCGCTCCGGCTATCAGGTGCGCAGCACGTCCAACGCGGCGACGCTGTGGCGCTGGGTGGAGGA
>JAYTQW010000182.1:0-8178 GCA_043746535.1 Rhodospirillales bacterium | reverse complement strand
GGCTCGGCAGCCTTGACCCCCGGCAGGGCGGCGAGGCTGGCGAGCAACGGGCCGGCCGGCGCCGCCGCCGTTCCCGTCACGGTCACGTCCGAGCCGTTGGTCAACTCCGCATCGACCCGGGACTGCGCCTGGTAGGTGGTATCGAACACCGCCGTGGAAGTCGCGAAGGCAAAGGCGAGTGCTGCCAGCACGGCGCCTCGGGCGATCATGTTGCGCTGCCGGACAAGCGACGCTGCGACCAGCGGCGACAGATCGGCCGCGAGCGGCGACAGCAGGCGGGCCAGCAATCCCTGGCCACGGCGCAACGCCAGCCGGGTCAGGCGCATGGTGAGCAGGCTGGCCCCGACCCACAACAGCAGCGGCGCCAGGAACGCCTCGTAGTGGACGGAGGTCTGCGGCACGCCTTCCGGAGCCACCACCACCTGATAGCCGCCGCTTGCGGTCAGCCAATAGACACCGCCCGCGATCGCCAGCAACGCCACATCGGCGAACAGCCGCTCCCAAAGCGGGCTCGCGCCACGGCCGGGCGCGGTGCCGGCGGCGGCCACGGTGCTCCAGCGGGCCTCCCGCCAGGCCGGAACCAGGATTCCGGCGGCAGCCAGCGCCAGACCGACCGCCGCCGCCAGCGCGAGCCAGGGGAGCACCGCCACGAACGAGCCGCCCCGCCACCAGGCGAGGGTTGCCATGAGCGCCAGCGACAACCCGGCCACGAGGCCGCCGGCGCCGATCGTCGCCGCCTCGGCGCCGGCGATCCGCAGCACCTGGGCGGTCGAGGCGCCACGGGTGCGCAGCAGACCCTGTTCGCGGCGGCGGCGCTCGGCGCCGGACGCCGCGACGGCGAGCGTGAACAGGATCGCCAGCACCACGCCCGGCACGCCGAGGAACAGGAACAGCACCCGGGCATACAGCGCATCGGCGCGGACGCCGGCCAGCCGGGCCGCGAGATTGTCGCCGATCCCGACCCTACCGGCGGTTCGCAACATGAGGTTGTTGGCGGCATGATCGACGCTCAGGAACGCGGCGCCCGGATCCTGCGGGAGCCGCCGGTGCGCGAGGCGGACGTGCAGTTGGGTTTGCACGCTGGCGGGCCGTGCCGCCGCCTGCGCGTCGAACAGCGCGTGGAATGCCGCCTCGGGCAGCAGCAGCACGTTGTCGGGTGGCGCGCTCGGCCCGTTGCCGCCGCGCACGCCGACCGCCTGGAACATCGAGTCGGCGTTCGGCAGCGCCACGATGCCGGCGATGGTCACCTTGGCCGGCGGCAGTCCCAGCCGCTCGACGGTCACGCTGTCGCCCACGCCGACATGCAGGTTGGCGGCCGTCTGCTGCGCCAGCATCGGGCCGTCGCCGGCGCCGAGCAGCAGCTCGACCTGATGCGGAAACACTCTGCGGTAGTCGGCGGGCAACCCCAGGACCTTGCCCGGTCCGGTGGTCTGCTCGGTCTGCCCCGTCATCGCCCGCAGTCCGGCGGAGTCGGCGTAGCCGACCGTGCGCAGGTCGGTGTAGGCGACCGAAGCCGCCAGGGCCTTGACGACCGCCCCGGCGGCGGCGGCGTCGTGCAGCTCGATCTGCCAGTCGACCGGCACGCCGGCGACGGCACGCTGCGTCATGCTGCGCGACGCGCTCACGGTGAAGGCGCCGACCGCCACGATCAGCCCGATCGTCAGCCCGACGCCGGCCACGGCCCCCAGCAGGCGGCCGGATCGCCCGGCCAGCAGGCCCCGCATCCACAGGGCGATCATGGCTGCGACTCCCCGGCCGGCATCGCCGTCCCGGCTACGCTCAGCCGGCCGTGCGCCAGCGTCCAGACGGTGTCGAGCCGTGCGGCGATGGTCGGATCATGGGTCGCCACCACCAGCGCGGCCGGACTGCCACGGAGCACATCCAGCAGCGTGTCGAAGACCATCTGCGCCGTTGCGTGGTCGAGCTGCCCGGTCGGCTCGTCGGCCAGGATCAACGCCGGGCGATTTGCCAGGGCGCGGGCGATGCCGACCCGCTGCGCCTGCCCGCCGGACAGCTCGTCCGGCAGCTTGTCGGCCATCGCCGCCAGGCCGACCGCTTCCAGTGCCGCCAGCGCCAGCGTCCGTGGCGTTTCCGGGCAGCGACCGAGCCGCATCGGCAGCTCCACGTTCTCGGCCACCGACAGCATCGGCAACAGGCTGGGCGTCTGGAACACCATGCCGATCCGCGACGGCCGCAGCGTGCCGCTGTCGCCGAGTGCGGGCCACTCCAAGGTTCCGGCGCTGGGGGTGTCGAGGTCGGCCATGAGATGCAGCAGCGTCGACTTGCCGCTGCCGGACGGTCCCATCAAGGCGATGCGGTCACCCGGCATCACCCGGAACGAGGCCGCCGCCAGCGCCTCCACCGACTGGCCGGCTTCGGACCGGCTGGCCTGCGCATAGCGGCGGCTGACCGCGACGGCTTCAACGACCGGGATGGGCATCGACAATCCTTCCGTCCTCGAGGTGGATGACGCGATCGGCGTGGGCCGCCAGCGCCGGGCTGTGGGTGGCGATGACCGCCGCCATCCCGCCGGCCCGCTCGGCGTCGAGCAGGTCGAGGATGCGGCGCTCGGTTTCCGCGTCGACCTCGCCGGTCGGCTCGTCGGCCAGCAGCAGCGGCGGCGCGGCGGCCAGCGCCACGGCAAGCCCGGCCCGCGCCGCCTCACCGCCGGAGAGCTGCCCGGCCACGCTGTGGCGACGGCCGGACAGCCCAACCCGCTCCAGCAGGCTGTCCAGCCGCGCCGCGTCGCGCTTGCCGGCGAGCATCATCTGAATGCGGATGTTGTCGGCGACCGACAATGCCTCGAACAGGTTGCCCGCTTGCAGCAGGATGCCGATCCCGGCCGCGCGGCGATGGGCGCGTTCGGCTTCCGGGCGACGGGTGAGCCGGGTGCCTTCCAGCACGACATGGCCGCCGTCCGGCTCGTCCAGTCCGGCGAGGCAGGCCAGCAGCGTCGACTTGCCGCTGCCGGACGGGCCGACCAGCGCCACCAGCTCGCCATGGCCGATGCGCAGGCTGACCCCGCGCAGCGCCAGCGTCTCGGCCTCGCCGGCGTGAAAGAAGCGGTAGAGGTCGACCGCCTCGATGGCCGCGGTCAGTTCCATCCGAAGCTCCGCGCCATCAGTTGCCATTGATCGACGTTGTCAGCTCCGAACGGGGCGGACAGCGTGAGGGTCGCGAGCCTGCCGTTGTTCCAGAACAGGTATTGCAGGTTTTCCAGGCGGATCGCCTTGCCGGTCACTGGGTTGGGCGCCGAGTTGGAGGCGAAGGCGATGGTGACCGCGGCGCCGCCAGGCAGGGTGGCCGGCGCGACCTTGCCGACCGTCACCGCCATCGGCGAGGCGGCCAGCGCCGCCGCCTGGATCTGCCGCGCGCTGGCCACCGTGGGCGCCGCCGCCGCCGCCGTCAGTTCGACGGTGAGGCTCCCATATTTGTCGGTGAAGCTCACGCCGCCGGGCCCCTCGCGCCGCGACCAACCTTCCGGCGCCTGGACCGAAAAGCCGAGCGGAGATCGATAGCCGACGAACGCCTGGCTGTCGGGGATGTCGCCCGGCGGGTTCACCAGTGGCGGCAACGGGGCTTGCCTGACCGTGGCAAGCGGCGCCGGGGTGGCCTGCTGCGCCAGGGACGCCGTGGTCAGGGACGCCGTGGTCATGGCCACCGTCAGCAGCGCGGCGGGGACGAGGGTGCATCGCATGCGGCAACTCCGTGATCTGAACCTGGCGTCCAGTGTTAGCGGGACCGACATGGGCGGGCCTTGTCGCGGCGATTGAGATTTCCCAATGCGCCGGTTGCGGCGCCGGACCTGCCAGGCGGAGCGATTCCGGGATCGGCTCGCCCGGATCAGTTCGACGGCGGCGCCGCGCGCGGGAGGCGCAGCGTGACGCGCAAGCCGGGCGCGGCGTCCCGCAGCAGCAGCGTCGCGCCGTGCAGGTCCGCCACCGCCGCCACCAGACTCAGCCCCAAGCCGTTGCCCGGCGTCGTCCGGCTGCGCTCGCCCCGGTAGAAGCGATGCACCAGCCGTGGCATGTCCCCCGGCGCCACGCCAGGACCGTCATCCACCACGGCCAAGCAGTCGCCCGCGGCGTCGCGCGACAGCGCCACCCCGATCAGCGTCCCGGCCGGCGTGTGCCGCAGCGCGTTCTCCATCAGGTTGGCGACCGCCTGGGTCAGCAGCTCCTGATCGCCATGGACGACGATGCCGGGCGACACGGTGGCGACCAGGCGATGCGCCGCCTCCTCGGCATCCGGCCTGTAGGCATCGACGACGGAGTCCACCACGGCGCTGAGGTCGACGGCGCGAAAGCCGGCTCGGGGCGAGGCGCCCTCGACCTGCGCGATGCGCAGCAAGGCGGAGAACGTTTCCAGCAAGCCTTCCGCCTCACGCATCGCGACATCGACCGCCACCTCGTATTCCGCCACCGAACACGCGTGCGTGCGTACCTCCTCCAGGCGCTGGTAAAGGCGCGACAAGGGGGTGCGCAGGTCGTGCGCCACATCGCTGCTGACCTGACGCAGGCTGTCCATCAGGGCGCCGATGCGGTCCAGCATGTGGTTCAGGGTGCCCGCCAGCCGATCCAGGTCGTCCCCGGTATCGCGCACCGGCACGCGACGGGCCAGGTCGCCGCCGATGATAGCCTCCGCCGTGCGGGCGATGGCGTCCACGCGGGCCAGGAACGCCCGGCTGAGCAGCGCGCCGCCGCCGATGCCCAGCAGCACCGCAAGCCCGGTGGTCCATAGGAACGCCTGGGTGATCGCCTCTTCCACATCGGCGATGCGGCCCTGGTCCTCGCCGATCGCAAGCAGCAACCCGCCGCCGAGATCCGACACCAGCGTGCGCAACGCTTCCGGCTGCTTGCCGTCCCCGCCCGCCTCCGGTGTTTCTGGCGCGGCGATCGTGGTCCAGCCCGGTCGCAACGCGGCGTCGGTCGTCATCTCGCCCGCGATATGACGGCCATGCGCGTCCCGCAGCAGAAAGTCGAGCGCGTTGGCGCCGCGCCCGCGCGCCTGCACCATGGCCCGCAACCGGTCCAGGCCGCCGGTGCGGAACTCCTCGCGCAGGAACGTCGCCTCGGTGTCGATCCTGACCATCATCTGTTGTTCCAGGGCGGATCGGGCGACGAAGAACACGGCGACGCCCAGCATCAGCGCCGAGGCGGCGAACACGGCGACGTAGAGCGCCGTGAGGCGAAAGCTCGCGGTGCGCAGCAATCTATGAATTGGGCGCACGCAGGGCGTAGCCGGAGCCGCGAATGGTGTGGATCAGTTCGGGGTCGCGCCCGCCACGGCTGATCTTGGCACGCAGCCGGCTGACATGGGTTTCGACGATGTTGGTCCGGGGATCGAAGTGGAAGTCCCATACCCCTTCCAGCAGCATGGTCCGTGTCACCACTCGATCGGCATGGCGCACCAGGAATTCCAGCAGGCCAAACTCGCGCGACTGCAATTCCACGCGCTCGCCGCCCCGCGTCACAGTGCGCTTCAGCAGGTCCAGCTCGAGGTCGGCGATGCGCAGCATGATGGGCGTGTCGGACAAGGGTGGGCGGCGGGCCAGCGCATTGAGCCGGGCCAGCAGCTCGGCAAAGGCGAACGGCTTGACCAGGTAGTCGTCGCCGCCCGCCTCCAGCCCTTGCACCCGGTCGCCGACCCCGCGCAGCGCGGTCAGGAACAGGACGGGAGCCTTCACCCCCGCGCCGCGCAAGGTGCGGACCACCGCAAGCCCGTCCAGCCCAGGCAACATGCGGTCGACGATCAACACCTCATGGGCGCCGCCCACCGCCATCATCAGGCCGTCGCGGCCGTCTGGCGCGTGATCCACGACATGGCCGTGCTCACGCAACCCACGCGCGATGTAGGCGGCGGTCTCGGCGTCGTCCTCGATCAGCAACACCTTCATCGCATCAGCCCATTCCGTTGAGAGGCAATTCCGCAAAGAATGTCACGCCATCGTCCATTATACCCAGTTTCGGGCGCGTCGGCCGCCGATCGATGATCCCACGCAGCCGGTGTTTTAATCCATTCGGTCGCACAGCGGATGGCAACCGGGACGCCGCCGCAACCGCGGCGGCGTCCCGCGCCATTCAGTCGTTGGTCTCGCCATCCTGGCCGTTGTCCTGGCTCGCGGCCTGCGCCGTGGTGACCTGTCCGGTCTGGCCGTCCACCACCACCGTCTGCGGGCCTTTCGGTCCGGCCACCTCGACTTCGATGCGGGCCGACCCTTTCTCCTGCGAGGCGTCGGCGCTGATGGCGCGGCCACCAGATTGCTGTTCGGCCGTGGCAATGGCCTGTTGCAGCGTCACCTTCATGCCGGCAAGCGCCGTGGCGTCCTGCGCTTCCGACTTTCCGTCCGAACCCTCCGCGTAAGCGGTTCCACCCGCAACGCCGATTGCGAGCAGCGCCGCCAAGGCGAACGGTGCAGCGTGCCTGATGTGCATGGGTTGATCTCCTGAGTGCGATCCACGGCGGCGAAATGCCGTCCGCTGATGGTCACTCTGGGCGACACCATGTTGGCTGGCCTGTGACCGCACAATACCGTCGGCCAATGTGCGCCGCCGGCACGGGCCAGCCAGGATTGTCAGCCCGGCCAGCGTCGGCGCCTCGCTGCCATGCAGGCGGGCATAGCCGGTGGCGTCGATCCGCACCCCGTCCGACGCGTCGGCGGCGGTCAGCGGCGCCACTCGCAGGCACCACGCCGCCAGCCGCTCCAGTTCGGCGCGGTTGCTGTCCAGGTCCGCCCCAAGCCACCACCGGACCAGGGATCGTCACCTGCGCCTTGGCCCAGCGGCGCCGCATCGTCTGCCGCCTGTCGCGTCCGGCCCGGCGCGCACCGACCCGGACGCCGTGCCCGCAGCGCCGCCACCACCTCGCCGCGTGACGTCACCAACTCGGGGACGACCATCGTGCGCCTGCTCTCGAGCCGGGCCATGCGGCAGGGGCGCACCCTTTCAACCAGATCATACACCGCTCCGGCGACCCCGGATGGCGATGATCGCCTCTACCCATATCTTGGGCCGCGTGCTCGGCAAGCCGTCCGAAAGGCTGCGGGGCGACGACCCGGCCATGCCGTTCGTTGACCTCATCCTTACTGCGGACGGGTGAACGCGATGGCGCCATCGACCTGCGATGTCGTCATCCACCTTTCATTGCCGGAACGGGAACCGACGGCGGTGTTGCCCGGCGTTTGATTGCCGGAGGTTGAGACTGATTGATCCCGACCAGTGGCGGGCCCGTGGCCAGCGGACGCTCGGCACATCGGTCATCGGATGAACGATCGAGCGTATTGGCGAGACGGCATTCAGCGGTTGCCGGATCGTCTACGCCGCATGCTTGCCATATCGCCGACAGACTTGGATATTTGGCGCCACTAAGTCACTCGAATCGTTGGCGTCCCCTAGGGGATTCGAACCCCTGTTACCGCCGTGAGAGGGCGGTGTCCTGGGCCTCTAGACGAAGGGGACCGCGACGGGGTGCCTTTTAGGACAGGCGGCGCGGCGCGGCAACCCGTCCCTGACACGAAAGCGCAGGTCTCCGGCACGAAAGCGCAGGCGTTCAGGAAACGCAGCCCGAATGGTGGGGCTACAGAGCGTAATCATTTCTGTAAGATGGCAAGCTTGTGGCGCTGGAAACACTGGTGATTATGGTGGTGACGGGCTATAAAGCATTGTGATGCCTGACTTACGTCAGCCTGCTCCGCCCTAACCTGAAACAAAGTTGCCGCATGACCGTCTCGCGCCGCCTCGTCCTTTCCAGCATGGCCGCAACCGGAAGCCTGGTGGCGGCGTCGGCGCATGCGTTCGGTCCGCTGGCGAGCTTCAAGGCTGGCAGGGCCAGCGCGGCATTGCCGATGTTTGGGCCGCCAGCCCCGACCATGGCGCAAATCCCAGGGTTGCCGGCGCAACCCGTCCAGAACTTGGCGCAATCTGCCCAGAACTTTGCGCAACCTGGCCGGGGCCTGCCGACCTGGCGACGCAACGCCGTCGCATCCCCGTTGATCGACGGCCGCCCGGCCATCACCGTCGTGGTCGACGACATGGGCTGGATGCACCCGCACACCGAGCGGGTGGTCGCCATGCCTGGGCCGCTGACGCTGGCTTGGTTCCCGTTCTCGCTGCATCTGCCGGAACAAGTCGCCGCCGCCGCCGTGCGCGGGCATGAGGCGATGCTGCACATGCCGATGCA
>JAYTQW010000181.1:0-7752 GCA_043746535.1 Rhodospirillales bacterium | reverse complement strand
TCGGCTACATCCCGCTGGAGAACCTGGTCGGGCGGGCCGAGTTCATCTTCTTCAGCATCGACGCCGAGGCGCCCTGGTACTACGTCTGGGAGTGGCCGTTCGAGATCCGCTGGGGCCGGCTGTTCTCGGGCATCCACTGACCGCGCGCGCGCCCGAGACCGGCGAGGCGTTCCTCGGACACCAGTTCGCCCGCCCCGAGTTGCTGCGTGAGGCGCTGACCCACCGCTCCGCCGTGATCGGCGCCCGGACCACCCGCGGGCGCACCGCGCGCAGCACCGGCGCCGGGTCGAACGAGCGGCTGGAGTTCGTCGGCGACCGCGTGCTGGGCCTGCTGATGGCCGAATGGCTGGCCGAACGCTACCCGGCCGAGCAGGAGGGGCAGCTTGGTCCCCGCCTCGCCAACCTGGTGTCGCAGCCGGTGATCGCCGGCATCGCTGTGCAACTGGGCCTGCCCGACCTGCTGTCGGTGGCGGAGGGCGAATCACGCGCCGGCATACGCCACCGCGCCACCGTGCTGGCCGACGCCATGGAGGCGTTGATCGGCGCATTGTATTTCGATGCCGGGCTGGACCCGGCCCGCCGCTTCGTCCGCCGCGCCTGGGGCGGGATCATGGACACGCAGGCAACGCCGCCGAAGGACGCCAAGACGGCGTTGCAGGAGTGGCTGCTGGGGCGCGGCGAGGGCCTGCCGCTGTATTCGCTGGACGCGCGGACCGGGCCATCGCATGACCCCGTGTTCACGGTGCGGGTCGCGGCCGGCGACCGCTACGGCGTCGGCGTCGCCGGGAGCAAACGCGCCGCCGAGCGGCTGGCGGCGGAGGAACTGATGCGGAAGCTGGAACCCACGGGTGCTGAGCCATGACCACGCGCTGCGGCTTCGCCGCCATCGTCGGCGCCCCCAATGCGGGCAAGTCCACCCTGCTGAACCGGCTGACCGGCGCCAAGCTGTCGATCGTCAGCCCGAAGGCGCAGACCACCCGGTTCCGCGTGCTCGGCATCCTGATGCAGGGCCAGTCGCAGATCCTGCTGGTGGATACGCCGGGCATCTTCGCGCCGAAGCGCAAGCTGGACCGCGCCATGGTCGCCGCCGCCTGGACCGGGGCCAAGGACGCCGACCTGGTGCTGCTGCTGATCGACTCGAAGGCCGGCATCACCGAGGCGGTGCGCGGCATTGCCCGCCAACTGGCCGCGCGCGGTGGGCGTATCTGGGCGGTGCTGAACAAGATCGACACCACCAGCCCGGCGCGGCTGCTGCCGCTGGTGGCGGAGCTGTCCGAACTGGCGCCGTTCAGCGAGACCTACATGGTCAGCGCCGCCAATGGCGACGGGCTGGCCGAGTTCCAGGCCGCCCTGGCGGCGGCGATGCCGGAAGGGCCGTTCCTGTACCCCGAGGACGACCTCACCGATCTGCCCGACCGCCTGCTGGCCGCCGAGATCGTGCGCGAGCAGATCTTCCTGCAAATCCACGAGGAGGTGCCGTACGCGACCACGGTGGAAACCGAGAGCTTCGCGGTGCGCCGCGACAACTCGATCCGCATCGACGCCACCATCTATGTGACCCGGCCCAGCCACAAGGCCATCCTGATCGGCGCCGGCGGTGCCCGCATCCGCGAGATCGGGGCGAAGGCGCGCGAGCAACTGACTGGGCTGCTGGAGCGCCGCGTACACCTGTTCCTGAACGTGAAGGAGCGCGCCGGCTGGGACGAGGAGGGCGCCCGGCTGCGCGCCATCGGGCTGGACGACACACAGTGAGCGACCCGCAAGCCGTCGGGCAGCCGATACCGGACGGCGAACTGGCGATCCGCACCATCGCCATGCCGGCCGACACCAACGCCAACGGCGACATCTTCGGCGGCTGGCTGATGGCACAGATGGATTTGGCCGGCGGCAACCTCGCTTTGCGCCGCGCGCGCGGCCGCGCGGCAACGGTGGCGGTGGACGGCATGACCTTCATCAGCCCGGTCGCGGTCGGCGACGAGGTGACCATCTACGCCGAGATCATCGCCACCGGCCGCACCTCCATGCGCATCCGCGTCGAGGCGTGGAAGCGCTCGCGGTTCGCCGACGGCATCGCCAAGGTGACGCAGGCGGTGTTCGTGTTCGTCGCCATCGACGATGCCCGCCGCCCACGTCCGCTGCCGCCGCTGCCGTGAGCGCCGAGCCAGGGAGCGCCGAGCCGGAGTGGCTGGCCTGGGCGCGCGCGTTGCAGGCAATCGCCCAGACCGGCCTTGCCTTCACCCGCGACCCGTACGACACCGAGCGTTATGAGATGCTGCGCGACCTCGCGGCACGGATCGCCACCGCGGGCACTGGTGCGGACCAGCCGCGTCTGGTCGAGTTGTTCACGCGCGAGACCGGCTACGCCACGCCCAAGATCGACGTGCGCGCGGCGGCGTTCAACGCGGCGGGCGAGATCCTGATGGTGCGCGAGGTGATGGACGCGGGACGCTGGACGCTGCCGGGCGGCTGGGCCGATGTCGGCGTGACGCCGGCCGAGAACGCGGTGAAGGAAGCCCGCGAGGAAACCGGCTTCGACGTGCGGGTCCGAAAAGTAGCAGCGGTCTGGGACCGCACCCGCCAGGGCCACCAGCCGCAGTTCTTCAGCGCGCAGAAGCTGTTCTTCCTGTGCGACATCGTCGGCGGCGCCGCCGCGACCAGCCTGGAGACCTCCGAGGTGGCGTTCTTTGCCGAAGGCGCCGTGCCAACCGAGCTGTCGCTCGGCCGCGTGCTGCCGCAGCAGATCAGCCGCATGTTCGCCCACTGGCGCGACCCCTCGCTGCCGACCGAGTTCGACTGAGAAAAGGAAATAGCGATGGTTAAAACCAGCCTTCTTGCCCTGGCGTTGCTGGCCGGGGTTCCATCCGGCGCGAGCGCCGCCGATCCGGCGGTGGTGGTCGCCCCGGTGCTCGACACCGGCCAGACCGCCACCGGGCAGCGGATCGTGCTGCCGGCGCACGATGCCCAGCTCATCGTCACCCGCTACACCATCCAGCCCGGCGCCAGCCTGGCGGTCCACAAGCACCCGTACCAGCGTTACGGCTATGTGCTCTCCGGCGAGTTGTCGGTGAAGGTCACCGAGAAGGGGCCGGACGAGGGCAAGACCTTCGACTACAAGGCCGGCGACTTCATCGTCGAGGTGCGTGACGAGTGGCATTTCGGCACCGCCGTCGGCCCGGTGCCGACCGTGCTGCTGGTGATCGATCAGGTCGAGGCCGGCCACCCCGCCATCACGCTGATGCCGAAGCCCTGAGCGCCGATGGAGTGGCAGGCGCCCGCCATCGTGCTCGACGCGCGGCCGCACAGCGAGGGTGACGCGCTGGCCACCGTGCTGACCGAGGAGCACGGCGCGCATCGCGGCCTGGCGCGCGGCGGCGGCTCGCGCGCCCGCACCGCCACTTGGCAGGCGGGCAACCTGGTGCAGGTGCGCTGGGTGGCGCGGCTGACGGACCAGCTCGGCAGCTTCACCGCCGAGCCGGTGTTCCAGCCCGCTGCCCTGGTGCTGGACGACCCGCTGCTGCTGGCGGTGCTGTCGTCGGCCTGCGCGCTTGCCCACGGCGCGCTGCCGGAACGCGAGCCGCACCCGCGCCTGTTCGCAGGATTGCTGCACATGCTGGCGCATCTGGCCGAGGGGCCGCCTATCCTGGCCGACTACGTGCGCTGGGAGGCCGAATTGCTGGCCGACCTCGGCTACGGCATGGATTTGTCGGCGTGTGCCACCACCGGCGTGGCTGGGGGACTGGCCTACGTGTCGCCACGCTCCGGACGGGCGGTGTCGGAGGCGGGGGCGGGCGCTTTCCGCGACCGGCTGCTGGCGTTGCCGGCGTTCCTGCTCGACCTCGGCCATTCCGGCGATGCCGCCGATTGGGCCGCCGGGCTGCGCCTGACCGGGCATTTTCTCGCCCGCGACGTGTTCGGCCTGCGCCATCTGCCGTTGCCCCAGGCCCGAGTCGCGCTGTACGACCGCGTCGCCACCCTGACGGACACAAGACCCGATGCCTGATTCCGCCGCCGGCCATATCGAGGACACGCCGCTCGCCGAGGCGCTGTCCGAGCGCTATCTCGCCTACGCCATGTCCACCATCATGTCGCGCTCCCTGCCCGACGTGCGCGACGGGTTGAAGCCGGTGCACCGGCGGCTGGTGTACGCCATGCACCAGCTCCGTCTCGACCCCACCGCCGGGTTCAAGAAATGCGCCCGCGTGGTCGGCGACGTGATCGGCAAGTATCACCCGCACGGCGACGTGTCGGTGTACGAGGCGCTGGTGCGACTGGCGCAGGAGTTCGCCGCGCGCTACCCGCTGGTCGAGGGCCAGGGCAATTTCGGCAACATCGACGGCGACAACGCGGCGGCC
Source organism: Rhodospirillales bacterium (assembly GCA_043746535.1). Lineage (GTDB taxonomy): Bacteria > Pseudomonadota > Alphaproteobacteria > Acetobacterales > Acetobacteraceae > CAVRQM01. The sequence continues at coordinate 3,400 of JAYTQW010000181.1, read as the reverse complement.
ATGCGCTACACCGAGGCGCGGCTGACCGAGGTCGCCAAGGCGCTGCTGGCCGGCATCGACGACGACGCGGTGGATTTCCGCCCGACCTATGACGGCGAGGAAAGCGAGCCGGTGGTGCTGCCGGGCGGCTTCCCCAACCTGCTCGCCAACGGCGCCGCCGGCATCGCGGTCGGCATGGCGACCTCCATCCCGCCGCACAACGCCGGCGAGGTCTGCGCCGCCGCCATCGCCTTGGTCCGCAATCCTGGCATCGCCACCGCCGAACTTCTGGCCCACATGCCCGGCCCCGACTTCCCCACCGGCGGCATCCTGGTGGAGCCGCCCGAGGCGATCGCCGCCGCCTACGAGATCGGCCGTGGCGGCTTTCGCCTGCGCGCGCGCTGGGCGGTGGAGGCTGGCCGCGCCGGCGCCTGGAGCATCGTCGTATCCGAAATCCCCTACCAGGTGCAGAAGGCGCGGCTGATCGAGCAACTGGCGCAGTTGCTGGAGGAGAAGAAGCTGCCGCTGCTGGCCGACGTGCGCGACGAGAGCACCGACATCGTGCGGCTGGTGCTGGAGCCGAAGTCGCGCACCGTCGATCCCGGGATGCTGATGCAGACGCTGTTCCGCGCCACGCAACTGGAAACGCGCTTCCCGCTCAACATGAACGTGCTGACCGCCGACCGCACGCCGATGGTGCTGGGTCTGCGCGAGGTGCTGCGCGCCTGGCTCGACCACCGCCACGAAGTCCTGCTGCGCCGGTCCCGGCACCGGCTGGAGGCGATTGAGCGGCGGCTGGAGATCCTCGACGGCTACCTGATCGTGTTCCTCGACCTCGACCGCGTGATCCACATCATCCGCACCGAGGACGAGCCGCGCCCGGCGATGATGGCGGCGTTCGGCCTGTCGGAGACGCAGTCCGAGGCGATCCTCAACATGCGGCTGCGCAGCCTGCGCCGGCTGGAGGAGATGGAGCTGCGGCGCGAGCACGCCACCCTGTCCAAGGAGCGCGCCGACACGCAGGCGCTGCTCGGCGACGAGCGGCTGCGCTGGAAGCGGATCACCCGCGAGCTGGAGGAGACCCGGAAGAAGTTCGGCGACGGCCCGCTCGGCAAACGCCGCACCGATCTGGCGGCTGCCCCCGTGGTGGCGGAGATGCCGGAGGCGTTCATCGAGCGTGAGGCGATCACCGTGATCCTGTCGCAGCAGGGCTGGCTGCGCGCCGTGCGCGGCCACCTCGCCCCCGGCGCCGAGTTGAAGTTCAAGGAGGGCGACGCGCTGCGCCAGATGGTGCCGTGCGAGACCATCGACCGGCTGTGCCTGTTCGCCACCGACGGCCGCGCCTTCACGCTGCGCGCCGGCGAGCTGCCGCGCGGGCGCGGCGACGGCCAGGCGCTGCGGGTGCTGGTCGACCTGGGCAACGAGGACGACCTGGCGGCGCTGTTCGTGCTGCGCGCCGATGCCCGCTACCTTGTGGTGTCCGACGGCGGGCGCGGCTTCGTGGCGCCGGCCGAGGCGCTGGTGGCGGAGAAGCGCACCGGCAAGCAGGTGCTGAACCTGAAGGACGGCGAGCGCGCGCGGCTGTGCGTTGCGTGTGGCGACGGCGACGTGGTGGCGATCATCGGCACCAACCGCAAGCTGCTGGTGTTCCCGCTGGCCGAGGTGCCGCAGATGGGGCGCGGCGCCGGCGTTGCGTTGCAGAAATACAAGGACGGCAGGCTGGGCGACGCGCGCGTGATCCGCCGCGCCGCCGGCCTGTCCTGGGCGCAGGGCGAGCGCACCCGCAGCGAACCCGACCTGACTTTCTGGATGGGCGAGCGGGCGCAGGTCGGACGCAATGCGCCGCTGGGGTTCCCGCGCAGCAACAAATTCGATTAAGAGTGTGCCGTGACGACAGGGTGGGTGACGGCGCATGGCGGATAGCAGGTTGCGGATCATGGTCACCGGCGGCGCGGGGTTTCTCGGCTCGCATCTGTGCGAACGGCTGATCGCGGCCGGGCACGACGTGCTGTGCGTCGACAACTTCTTCACCGGACGGCGCGACAACATCCTGCCGCTGCTGGCCAACCCGCGCTTCGAGCTGCTGCGCCACGACATCACCTTCCCGCTGTATGTCGAGGTCGACCAGATCTACAACCTGGCCTGCCCGGCCTCCCCGGTGCACTACCAGTTCGACCCGGTGCAGACGACCAAGACCAGCGTGCTGGGCGCCATCAACGTCCTCGGCCTGGCCAAGCGGGTCAAGGCGCGGGTGCTGCAAGCCTCCACCAGCGAGGTCTATGGCGATCCCGAGGTGCATCCGCAGACCGAGGACTATCGCGGCAACGTCAACATGCTCGGCCCGCGCGCCTGCTACGACGAGGGCAAGCGCTGCGCCGAGACGCTGTTCTTCGACTACCACCGCCAGCATGGCGTCGCGATCAAGGTGGTGCGCATCTTCAACACCTATGGCCCCAGGATGCACCCCAACGACGGCCGCGTGGTGTCCAACTTCATCGTGCAGGCGCTGCGCGGCGAGGACATCACGCTGTACGGCGACGGCAGCCAGACGCGGGCGTTCTGCTACGTGGACGACCTGGTGAGCGGCTTTATCGCCATGATGGCGACCGACCCCGCCGTGACCGGCCCGGTCAACATCGGCAACCCGCACGAAATCCCGGTGCGCGAACTGGCCGAGCGGGTGCTGCGGCTGACCGGCGCCACCAGCAAGATTGTGTTCCGCCCGCTGCCGCAAGACGACCCCACCCAACGCTGCCCCGACATCTCGCTGGCGCGGCGGGTGCTGGAATGGGAGCCGAAGGTGGCGCTGGACGATGGCCTGGGCAAGGCAATCGCATACTTCCGGGCGTTGCTGGCGGCGTAGCGTGCGGGTGCGGCTGCGACTTTTCGAGAAGGCCAGGGAAGTAGTTCTTTTTTGCAAAAAAGAACCAAAAAACTCTGACTGGTTAGGCGCGCACCGTTAGCGTAGCGGTGCTGCATGTTCTGATATCGTAACATTGGGGGCGTGCGTAGGCCCGCTCACGCCAGGGCCGCGCCGAAGGCGGGCACGCGGGGTCGGGCGCGCCGCCTGGGCGGTGGCCGCGAGGAAGCCGATGGTTCCAGTGCCGGCGGCGCTGCCGCGCGCGCCTGCGGAGCAGGCAGCGCCTGGGCGGACGATGGGTTGGACGCCAGGGCGGGCGATGGATTAGGCGGCAGGTGCGGCAGGGCGAACAGCGCCGGCGGGAAGCCCGGCCCGGCCTCGATGCCCAGCATGCGGCACAGCGGGCGCAGGATGCGCCCCGCCTGCGGTGTCGCGGCCAGCAAGGCCGCCAGCTCGGGGTCTCCCAGCAGGTGGCACACCTGACTGCGCAGGGGCAGGATGCTGGGGGCGAGGCGGGCCAGCCAGGCGAAGCCTTGCGGCAGGCCAGGGGGCCGCGGGCGC
>JAYTQW010000180.1:0-20281 GCA_043746535.1 Rhodospirillales bacterium | reverse complement strand
GCCGATCGATGCCCTGCCCACCCAGTTCACCACCGTAGCCGCATGACCCAGGGCCACTCAAACCTACACCCAATTTCCACCACGGTGACGGACGCTATCTCCACCAGGCCGCCACTGTTGCGGCGCCAGCCTCTCCCTCGGCACCGGTCGCCCGGTCCATGGGCATTGCTGAAATAGCACTGGCAGCGTTCGCCAGCCTGCAAGACGCGCACTTATCTCCCGCAGCGTCCGTGGCACACACGCCAATCGCGGGTCGGGCGCACTACGCCAGACCGGCCGAGCCGGATGAGCAGAGTCCGCCGGCGGCCAAGCCTGCGCCGGTTCCCGACGCAACTCCCGCTTACCGACGGTCAAGCCCAGGGCCAAGCCCGTAAACTGAGGCGGCGGTCTATATCGAAGCGGAGCCGCAAGTCTGCGCAAGATGGCTTCAGTCTGGAATCCAGAAGGTATCTGTCCGTCGTCCAGCACAGACGCTGCCAGCACGCGTCAGGCAGTTCGCTCCGCCCGCCGTGGCTCCGAGGCACTCGGCAAACTCCTTTCAGGGGTAATCAGGCCGGGTTGAGCCCAGCCGGCGCATCGCTCGGTTCGGGCGCATCCGGCTCCTGAAGCGGCGCAAGCAAGTCTGGCCCATTGTTTCGCACCGCATTGACCGCCGTGCTGATCGGCCACAGCCGCAGCATGTCCTCGGCCGCAGGGTACAGCAGGTTGGATGGGTCGCCTACGGCTTCCCCCAGCCAGACCGGCCAGTCGCTTGCTTCCAGAACGACAGGCATCCGGTCATGCACAGTTTGCATGAGCCGGTTCGCAGTCGTGGTGAGGATCGAGAACGTCCGTGTCACCTCTCCGCTTGCCCACTTGTAGCCTTCCCACAAGCCGGCGAGGGCGAGCGGCGAGCCATCGGCCCGCGCGATTGCAAACGGCTGCTTGAGCTGGCCCTCGGGCTGTCGCCATTCGTAGAACGCCGCCACCGGGATGATCGCGCGCCGCTTCGCGAACGCGCCTCGGAAGCTCGGCAGTTGCGCTGCGGTCTCCGCCCGCGCGTTGATCGGCCGCTTTGCTTTCACCGCGTCCTGGGTCCAGCTCGGCAGCAATCCCCATTTCAGCGCGTCGAAATGGCGCTCTCCCGTGTCGGGTTGCCGCCGGACCACCGGCGCCTCCTGGCTCGGCGCGGTGTTCCAGTTCGGGCCGAGGTTCGACAGCAGGTTCCGGGTCGCAAACAGCCGCGCGATCAACTCAGGCGGTAGCGTGCTCGCAAACCGGCCGCACATGGGTCAGCGACGGTCCAGATGCTTGTACCACTCCGCGAGCGCGTAGAACGCAAGACAGCAGAGAGCGAGAAAACACCACAGCCGGGCGATAGACGGCTGCCCCTGCTCAAAGGAAGCGAGGATCATGAGGACGGACACGACCAAAAGGCCCAGCCACAAGCCGCTCCGACGCTTCAACTTCTGTCAGCTCGATAGCCTCTTTCTTTCCTCCCGCTCAATATACCAGCGTCCGACCGCCGCAAGTTTTCCTGCAACTCGGCTTTCCAAGGCTTAAACCCGGTCAGACCATCGCCGACGGTTTCGTGCTGGCTGTCGCATCAGGCGGACCTGCGGCCGCCGAAGAACAGCGCCTCGGCCTCGTCCTGCAGGTTGAACGGCACCCAGGTCTCACCCCGCACCGCCATGCCCACCGCCCGCGCCGCGCCTTCGGCCTCCTCGGTCCGCACATGAGCGTCGACCAGGAGCTGGGCTGCGGCGGTCGAGAGGGCCTCCGCTCGCTCCTCCATCGGCGCCAGCCAATAACCGCCCTCGCTCTGCGCCTCGACCACGCGCTGCTGCGCCTTGGTCGCCGCCAGCGCCGCGTCGTGCGCAACGCGGCATGCCTCCACCCCGCGCTCCACGACCGGCGCCAGAAGCGCCGCCAGGTCCGCCCGCCGCTGCATTCCCGGCTCCGGGCGCACATGGTTGAGAATGTGGTCAGCCATCTCCGCTCGATTCGCATGGTCATGCCCTCCATAGCGCGACACTACGCTCCGGATCGGCGTTGGACAAGCTAAATAACTGATATCGCTTGCAATTCTTGCCGGCTGCTGAAACACGGGCTAATCGCGCCGGACACCGGATCGCAAACTTTCCAGCCGGCGCTCGGCACGGGGTCGGTCATACCCATTCGCCCGCAGATGAGTGGCGTAGCTTTCGTCCAGCGTGCCCCGGCCATAGGCCAGTTGCGAGAGGTTGAGGTCGCCGCCCCAATTCACCTCGAGCAGCACCGGGCCGCGATCGGTCAGCGCCACGTCCCAGGACTGCGTGCGAATGCCAGGAAACACCAGCGCCGCGCGCTCGGCCAGCTCGCGCACATCCTGCCAGCTGGCGACCTCCGCCCCCAGGATCAGCTGGCCGGTTTGAGGATGGTCGAAGTCAACCTCCATCTCCTGGCCGGTGCCCCGCACCACGCGGGCGATCGCGCCGGTCGACAGATCGACGGCCGCGATCATGTTGCCCGCTCGCCAGAAGTTGTCGGCGACGCTCCCAGGCGCCGGGATTTTGCAGACCGCGCGCGTGATCCGCGGTCCGTTCGCCGTGAGCAGAACAAGCAGCCGAACCGACCAGAGCCGGTTGCCGAACCGCCGTGCGGTTCCGCATCCGGCGCCAGCCGCCGCTGGATCAACATGCCGCTCTCCGTGCCGACGAGCTCGCCGGCCAGGTCGGTGAGCGGCCGATTGTCACCGCCGACCAGATGCACTCTTCCGGCGGCATCCTGCCGCTCCGCGCTGACTGCGCCCAGGCTGTAGATGCCGTCGATCGGCTTGGCGAAGAACGGATAGGCGCCCGGATCGCGCAGCACACTCGCCGTCGCCTCCGCGTTGCGCAGGCCCGGCACACCGGGCAGGCTTCGCGTCGGATGCACGACAGCCAGCAGTTCGGGCACCGGTAAGCCGGCGCCGAGTGCTGCCGCATGAAACAGCAGCTTGTCCTGGGTCACGCCGAACCAGCCATGGTCATTGCAGGCGAGATGCATCGCGGTCTGCACGTTCTTGCCGACGAACTGCCGCTTCTCGTCCAGCGACAGGCGGCTACGGGATCAAGACATAATCCGCCGAGACCGTCGCGGTGATCTCCTCCGGTGCCGCCGTCGCCTGCGGCGCCGGCATTGCCAACGCTGCCCTCGCCCTCACTGGAAACGGCAGCCGGGGCTGGTACATTGGCCCGTCAGCCGCACCTCCCACGCATGGTCCACATGCAGCCCGAGGGTCGCCGCGGCTGACGCCGCCCGCGCCTGCAGCGCCTTGAGCGCCGCGGTTGTCGTCTCGCCGTGCGCCTTGCACCGCAGCGCCGGCGACAGCTGCTAGTCCAGGGACGCCGCCGCCACTCCGCGCTCCTGCAGCTTGCCGGCCAAGTCGAGCAAGGACGGGCCGTCGTTGCCGCGCAGCTCCAGGGTCTGTTGCGCGACCCAGGTCGCATGCTTGTCGTCGGCCGGGCCGACCGAGTAGCCGATGGCGCGGGCCTCGACCCCGGCAACGCCACGCGCGGCGTTCATGCCGTCCTCGATCATCGTGTTGACCCGCCGCTGAGCCGTCGCCGCGGACGGCGACGTGCTCTGGGCGATCAGGGCCGCCAACTGGTCCGGCGCTGCCTGAACCGACCCCGTCTGCCGATAGGTAAAGCACCGTCTGGCCGCCTGTGGCCACCGCCGGCTGCGCCGTCGCTGGTTGCGCGGCTTGCGCCGCCACCAGCACCGAAGCACCGATCCCGCAAGCCGTTCTGACCCAGCCCATCGCATGCTCCCCACTGCTGCTGGGCAGTGTGCATCAACCCGGCGCGAACACAGGTAACGCGCCTTCTGTGGTCGTGTTCTTATTATGTTCCAGCCGATGACCGCTCGGGAATAAATGATGGGACTGCACAGCCTAAGCTACCACTGACGCTCGGGGTGATGCTGCGGCTGAACGCCTCGGCTTCCGCAGGGCCAGGTGGAACACCAGCCGCAGCGTCAGAACCGGAAGATGGCCGTTCGCGTCAACAGGCGGCGGGTCTCTATACCTCGTGGGCATGAGGGGAGACTTAGAAAGTCTTTTTCTTATTTTGGCGGATGCTTAGGTGTTGGCGTATCGCGGGTCAAAACGTCAGCTTCGGCCCGCGCTAGCATTAAACACCGTTGTTGCGCGCATGCCGATTTAGCATGCTTGCCAAGCAGGAAACAAGAAGATGGCTTATACACATCAGGACGCGCCCACCCAGTTCGTCGAAGCCGAGGGCATTCGCTTTGCTTATCGCCGCTTTGGCACGACTGGAGGTGTGCCGCTCGTCTTCAACCAGCACTTCAAGGGCTCGCTCGACTATTGGGATCCCGCTGTAACGGACGGCTTGGCCCACACCCGTGAGGTAATCCTATTCGACAATGCCGGCATTGCCGCAAGCTCCGGTGAAGTGCCGCCCAGCATCCCAGAGATGGGCACCAATGCGATTGCATTCATCCGTGCCCTCGGTCTCCCGAAGGTCGACGTGCTCGGCTTTTCCATCGGCGGCATGGTCGCGCAGGAGATCGCGGTTCAAGCCCCTGACTTGGTCCGCAAGCTGATCCTGGTTGGCACCGGACCACGCGGCGCGGACATGTCCACAAGCAAGTCGAGCGAAATCTTCGCGGGCACGTACGATCCGCCGGAGCACCTCTGGTTGGCCGTGCATTTTTCGCCCTCTGTAGCGAGCCGGGCGGCCGGGCGCGCCTTTCTGGAGCGTCGGCTCAAACGCACGGACCGGGACGCCGAAGTGAGCGACGCCGCTGCCGGGCGCCAGCGTGAAGCGATCGGCGCCTACATCGCCGGCGGCGAGAGCGCGCAAGGCCACCTTGCCGAACTCCGCCTACCCACGCTGATCGTGCAGGGCAGTGACGACGTGATTATCCCGACGGTCAACTCCTACGTGCTGCAGCAGAAGCTGCCGAACGCGCAGCTCATCATCTATCCCGACGCCAATCACGGCTCGTTCTACCAGTATCCGCAGCTGTTCGTAGCCCACGCAACGCTGTTCCTGGCCGCCTGACACTCGGCCGAACGAGCCGCATCCCCTTACTCGTTACCGACAACGCTTGATGCGAGCGGGCGCGTGCGCTGGCCGGGCCCGCCGCTCACAATCAATCTCGGATTACTGCCATGCCCACTACTTCAAACAAAATCGCCTTCGTCGCCGAAGCATCCCTCAAGACTGGCTCCGGCGCCGGATGGGACGCGGTTAATGGGACGTCCCGGTTGTTCGCCGCCACGCGCTTGGGGGCGCTGGCCTTGAGCCACCGTGTCGTCCACGCGCCCACGACGCGGCTGCGCGCGCTGGCGGACGAGACGCCCAGTCCGATGATGGTGGAGTACTATCGCCAGCGCGCATCTTCCGGCGGCCTGATCATCACGGAATCGGCGCATCCTTCGCATGACAGCCGCGGCTATCTAGGCGCACCCGGCATCTACACTGACGCGCATGTCGAGGGCTGGCGTCGGATCACGGACGCTGTCCATGCCAAGGGCGGGCTAGTGGTCATGCAGATTGCCCATGATGGCCGGCAAAGCCACGTGGACCTCAGCGATGGTCGGCTGCCGATCGCGCCCTCGGTCGTGCCATTCGAGGGTCAAGCCTTCACGCAGAATGGCTGGGTCCCGGTGTCGCCGCACCGAGCTCTCGAACTCCATGAAATTCCCGTGCTGGTGGAGAGCTTCCGCCAGGGGGCCGAGCGGGCACGGGATGCCGGGTTCGACGGGATCGAGTTGCACAACGCCAATGGCTACCTCGCCGACACCTTCCTTCAGGATGGCACGAACCGGCGCGCTGACGCCTACGGTGGTTCCATCGAGAACCGGATTCGGTTCGGCACCGAGCTGACCGAGGCGTTGATCTCGGTATTTGGCGCCGATCGTGTAGGCGTCCGCGTCTCCCCGAGTGGAACCTGGGGTGCAATCTCGGACAGCAATCCCGAAACCACGTTCGGTCGGTTCGCCGAGTGGCTGAACCAGTATGGGCTGGCCTACCTTCACGTCATCGAGCCGCGAGTGCGCGGCGTGGAGACGATCCACGAAGGGCAGGCGCCGATCGCCTCGGCATTCTTGCGGATGGTGTTTGCCGGGCCGATCATTGCGGCCGGCGGGTTCGATCGCGCGGGCGCTGAAGCGATCCTGCGCCGGGGAGACGCTGATGCGGTCGCCTTCGGCCGCTATTTTAGCTCGAATCCCGACCTGCCCGAACGGTTCCGGCAAAACCTGTCGCTCACACCCTACGTTCGCGACGCCTTTTGGGGCGGCAACGAGCGTCACTACACTGACTTCGTGCCTTATGGAGAGTGATAGACCATCGCTGCGCAGAGACATCAGCCGCAAGCCTGGCCGGTCACGTGCTGCGAAACTTCAATTCGCCGATCCGGGCAATAATCGTTTTCAGGATCGGTGACGAGTTTGCTTCGCTGTAGCCCAGTGACAGATCGATCACTGGTGCCACCCCGGCCAATGGTTTGCTGATGACGGCCGCCGGCAAGAGGTTGCGCGCATAGAGCGGCATCAGCGCGATGCCGTCCACCGAGGCGACCAGCGTCATCGCCATGGATAGATTATCGACGTAGTGGTCGGGCGTAAGATCAATGCCCAGCTTCGCGCCGTAGGCATCGGTGACTGCACGCAGAGCTGGCGACTTGTCGTGGGGAACGCCGATCAACGGCATGCCGGTTATATCCTCCGGCGTGATGGAGTCCTTGCTCGCCAGGGCATGACTGCTTGGAAGCAACGCGATCAGCGGCTCGTCGATCAGGCGCGTGAACACCACGCCGGGCGCGTTCTTTTCATGCCGCATGAAGGCAAGGTCGATTTTCCCGCGGGTCAGACCGTCGGCAAGGTCCGGGGATGAAAGGCTGAGGATCACGATTTCGGTCGTGGGTAGCGCATCCCGCATGATGCGCATGACAGCCGAGAGCCAGTCGAACTCGTAGCCGGTCAGGAACCCGATCACGAAGCTGGCCTTGGCGGGCGCCGCGGCCCGCCGGGTCGCTTCGGTCGCTGCTTCCACCTGGAGCAGGATCGCGCGGGCATGATCTGCGAACACCCGTCCGGCGGCAGTGAGTTCAATGCCCTTCACCCCCCGGGTCATCAACGTACACCCAAGTTCGATCTCGAGGTCACGCATCTGCCGGCTGAGCGATGGCTGCGCGGTGTGCAGGCGCTTTTCCGCAGCGACAGTCAGGCTCCCCTCCTCGGCGACGGCTAGGAAATATCGGAAGTGACGCAAATCCATTTCATGCCTTTGCAGTATGGGAGCAGGCAAACAAAGTCTTTTTCATGCCTCACCATAACCCTTAGCTCAGGCTGCGCAGGCAAAGAATATGGCCGCGAGCGTCACGGAGCTTTCGCCACCCGGCGATTGACCAGACATTCAAGGCATATCCACGCCCTCATTCAAAGGGAAGTCACAATGAATACGCCAGTCGTGCTTATCACCGGTGCACTCACCGGCATCGCCCGAGCCACCGCGCTCGCCTACGCCCGCAAGGGCGCCAAGATCGTCGTCGCCGGCCGCAAGCCCGAGGCTGGTGCGGCGCTCGTGGCAGAACTGGTCGCGGTAGGAGGTGAAGCGGAGTTCGTCCAGGCCGACGTCCGTCACGAGAACGACGTTCGCGCCATGGTCGACGCGACGGTCGCCCGTTTCGGCCGCCTCGACATCGCGGTCAACGCCGCCGGCACCGAGGGTCAGCCCGGCGCAGCCGTAGACCAAACGGCGGAAAGCTATGCGGCCACGTTCGACACCAACGTCCTGGGCACGATCCTGAGCATGAAGCATGAGCTGCGCATCATGCAGGCCCAGGGCAGTGGCAGCATCGTCAACATCTCTTCGACGTTCGGCCATGAAGGTGGAGCGGGTGCATCGATCTACGCGGCGAGCAAGCACGCGGTGGAGGGACTGACCAAATCGGTGGCACTCGAGGTCGGCAGCATGGGCATCCGCGTGAACGCCGTGGCGCCTGGTCCGATCCAGACCGGCATGCTGGACCGCTTCACCGGCAGCGAGGACGTGAAGGCATATCTCGCCACACTCAACGCCCAGAAGCGGATCGGCCAGCCAGACGAGATTGCACAGGCGATTCTGTATGTCGCGTCGAGCGAAGCAAGCTTCGTCACTGGCCATGTCCTAACCGTCGACGGTGGCAAGTCAGCCGGCTGAGCACAGGGCCGAGCCGAAAGCCCGACCCAGCCCGCTCGATCCCCCTCAAGAAGGTCACTCGCCATGTCAACTAACCAATTGAAGCTCTACGAATCTTCGAGCTCGCCCAACTCTCGGCGCGTCCGCATCTTTCTTGCGGAGAAAGGCATCTGCGTGTCTCGCGTCTCTGTCGATCTCGGCGCCAAGGAGCAGTTCTCCGAGGCCTATGCCCGCATCAATCCACGCCGGGTCGTCCCGACGCTCGTTCTCGACGACGGAACCGCGATCGGCGAGGTGCCCGCAATCATGCGCTATCTGGAAGAGACCCACCCCAACACGCCGTTGCTGGGATCGTCGGCCAAGGAGAAGGCCCTGGTGACGATGTGGGAGCGCCGGATGGAGCTGGAAGGTTTTGCCGCGGTCATGGAAACGGTCCGCAACAACGCCGCCGGGCTGAAAGACCATGCGATTGCCGGGCCTCATGCCTATGGGCAGATTCCCGCTTTGGTCGAACGTGGTCGCCAGCGCATCGCTGATTTCTATGCCGACCTCGAAGTGCGGCTAGGTGGTGAACCGTTCGTCGCCGGGGAGCGGTTCAGCGCCGCGGATATCACCGCAGTTGTCTCCATCGATTTCGCAACCCGGGCGCTGAGCCTCTCCGTTCCCGAGGCTAACGCAGCGACGCACCGTTGGTATGCCGCGGTCGCCGCACGCTCCAGCTTCGCCGCCTAGCCCCATTCCGTGCCGTGCTGCTGCTGCGCGATCGCACCCTGAACGGAGATTGAACATGAGCGCCTACGTCGTTGTCGAGCTAACCGTCAAAGATGCCGAAGCCAAGAATCGCTATTCGGCCGCTGCCGGCCCGATTCTGAAGCAATTTGGCGGTGAATTCATCGCTGGCGGTGCTTGGGATGTCCTGAACGGTGAGCCCGCTTTCACCAACGGTGCCATCATCCGCTTTCCCGACCGCGGCACCGCCGTCGCCTGGTATAATTCTCCGGACTATCAGGCAACCTTTGCCGACAGGGCACTAGGGATTGATTGCCGGTTCCAGCTCATCAGTTGAACTCCGCAGACGGGCAAGCTGCATCCGTGCAGGCTGACTGCAAGAGCGGACGGCGGATGTCTAGTGACTGTTTCCCGCTTTAGCGCTCCCTTATCCAAGGACCACAATCATGACTGACAAGCAGATCCTTACTCCTGGACCCAACCATCCAATCACCATCGAACCGACTGTAGGTCGCGTGGTGGTTACCGTTGCCGGCCGCACAATCGCCGACACCCAATCGGCGCTGACGCTGCGAGAGGCTATTTATCCGGCGGTGCAGTACATTCCGCGTTCGGATGTCGACATGTCGCTGCTCGATCGCAGCAGCACGGGAAGCTACTGCCCTTACAAGGGCGATGCAGCATATTTCAACATCGTTGTCGGCGAAGATCGGCGTGCCGACGCGATCTGGACATACGAGGCGGCCTATGCCGCTGTGTCAGAGATCAACGAATACTTGGCCTTCTACCCTAATCGCGTAGACTCGATTGACATCAGGCGTCCGAGTTAACGACAGCTTCTATCGAGGTTGACGGCCGTAGACTGTAATCTTGGCATTCAACCTCAGCATTTGCTCGTTGAGGAACGCTCAATCAGAGCAGTCCCACCTTGTGGCGTTTAGGACCAAGCTGCCGATTGGCGGCTTGGTCGCGGGCGGATGCCCTTGTCTCCCACGCGAACAACTCTGCGTCGCGATGGTGCGACGAGGTGCGACTTTGCAGCTCATCCCATGCCTATGAGGCATCGATCCAAGCTAACAAAGTCTTTTTCAGGACTGCCAGACGGACCTAGTTCTTGAGCAACGCAAGCAGAGGCGTGTGAGGTCGGAAACATTATCTTACAGGCGCTCAACATCCGAGGCATAGACCCATGAGCCAGCAAGTTGTTTTGATTACCGGGGCGCTCACCGGCATCGGCCGCGCTACCGCCCTGGCGTTCGCCATTGACGGCACCCGCATCGTTGTTTCCGGCCGTCATGACGAGGCCGGTCTCGCCCTCGCTGGCGAGTTGCGCGGCCTCGGCGCCGAAGCCGAATTCATCCGCGCCGACGTCCGCCGCGAGGACGAGGTGCGCAACCTGGTCGACCAGGCTGTCGCCCGCTTCGGCCGCCTCGACATCGCCGTCAACAACGCGGGCACTGAAGGCAAGCCTGGCCCGGTGACGGACATAACGGAGGCCGGCTACGTCGCGATGATGGCGCTCTACGCTGGCAGCAAGCACGCGGTGGAGGGCATTACCAAATCCGCCGCGATCGAGGCCGCTGCGTATGGCGTGCGGGTCAACGCCGTGGCGCCGGGTCCGACGGAGACCGGGATGCTCGATCGGCTGACCGGCTCGCCGGAGAAGAAGGCGGCATTCTACGCGGCCATTCCGCTCAAGCGGGGCGGCACGGCTCAGGAAGTCGCCGATGCCATCCAGTTCGTCGCCTCCGCCAAGGCAGCCTTCATCACTGGTCAGATCATTCGGGTGAATGGCGGCAAGACTGCGAGCTGATCCTTTTCGCACCTGTCAAAGAACCGCAAAGCAAAGGAGTTCTGACTATGGCAACGCTCTCTGGCAAAACCGCGCTTGTCACTGGCGCCTCGCGCGGCATAGGCCGTTCCACCGCACTCAAGCTCGCCCATGAAGGCGCTCAGGTGCTGGTGCATTACGGCAACGCCGCCACCGAGGCGGAGGAGGTCGTGCGATTGATCCGCACCGCAGGCGGCCGAGCTGAAACCATTGGCGCTGATCTCACGGCACCGGATGCGCCACATCGCCTCGCGGCGGAGGTTCGCAAGATCGTCGGAGACAGGCTCGACATCCTCGTCGCCAACGCCGGCACTGCGGCATCGGCCACCATCGAAGACACCACCGTCGAGGACTTCGACAGACTGTTCGCCGTCAACGTCCGGGCGCCATTCTTCTTGGTGCAGCAACTGCTGCCGATCCTGGGCGAGGGCAGCAGCGTCGTCCTACTCTCCTCGCTGGCGGCGCACGCCTCTGTCGGCACTCTGGCCGCCTATGCAGCGACCAAAGGCGCGGTCGACACGCTGGTCAAGCATTTCGCTGCTGCGTTGGGCGAGCGTGGCATTCGTGTCAATGCGGTCGCACCCGGCGTCGTGGCGACGGATATGTCGAGCTTTGCGAAAACAGATGCCGGCCGAGACTTCACACTAAGCCTGCAGGCCCTGAAGCGCGTGGCGCAGCCGGACGACATTGGCGACGTGATCACCTTCTTGGCTTCCGACGGCGCCCGCTGGATTACGGGCGACACCATCCGCGTCGATGGCGGCTCGAAGCTGTAACCGCAGGTACGAGGACGAGGACGATGTCGGAACCGACAACGGGAGCGCTCTGCCCGGGTGCGCCCGGGTCGGGCGCGCGCATCGCCCTCGGCCGACGGGCGAGCCTCATCGTCTCCATGGGCGTGGTTGCACACACGCTCTGGACGAGCGCCGCACCCGCCATGGTCTATCAGCTCTTTGCAGCGCAATGGCACCTCAGCCACACGGTCACTACGGGCATCTTCGCGATCTACCCGTCCTCCGTCGTGGCCGTGTTGGTCGTGTTCGGCGACCTGTCCGATCATATCGGCCGGCGGGCCACGATGCTGCTTGGGCTCGGTGCCTCGCTTGGGGGTTCGCTGATGTTTGCCATCGCGCCCCACGTCGGCTGGCTGTTCGCGGCCCGGGCCCTAATGGGCGTCGGCGTTGGCCTGTCAGCAGGGCCGTCCACAGCCGCGATTGTGGAGTTCGGCAAAGACGGCGCGTCGAAGCGGGCCGCGCTGATCACCACAATTTCGCAAGCGGCCGGTTTCGCAGCGGCGCTGCTGCTTGGTGGTGCGCTGGTCCAATACGCACCCTGGCCGACGCGCCTGAGTTTCTGGGTGCTCACGGCCTTGCTGATGCTGCTGTTTGCAGCCGTATGGTTCCTGCCTCGGTGCAGTGACGCGGGTACCGACACATCCTGGCGTCCTCGCCTGCCATTCCTTCCCCGGGAGGTCCGCAAGGCGTTTGTCGTTGCCGCACTTGCGATGATGACGGCCTACACCCATGGCGTGCTTGTCCTGTCGATCGGAGGCCAAGTCGCCCGCGACCTGGTCGGATCGCCAAACGCCTTCGTTAACGGTGCCGTGTTGTCGCTGTTTGCCATCGTGTCGGGAGCCGTTGGGCTCATTGCCCTCTCCCTCCCTGCCCGGCGCGCCATGATGCTCGGCGCGCTTGCGTCTACCGCTGGCATGGGGCTGCTCGCCATTGCAGTAGCGCGGCACGACCTGGCTGCCTTTCTCCTGGCAACAACGGCCGCAGGGGCCGGTTACAGTTTGCTGTTCCTGAGCGCCCTCGAGGTCATCAACGCCGCTACCCCGGCGCACCATCGCGGCGGGGTTCTCTCTGCCCTCTACCTGCTGGCCTATCTGTCGATGGGAGGAGTGGCGCTCCTGCTCGGCGCAGTGGCAACTGCCCAAGGCCTTGAGCTCGCCGTCGACCTCGGCGCTGGCGTCATCGCGCTCCTCAGCCTTGCTACGCTTGTTCTCGCAGGAACGATGCGCGGTCCCGTACCTCTGCTCCGTTAGCCCGCTGCCAAAGCAAGCATTATCTCTCACCGCCAGTCAGCAGTGCATCGAGCGCATAACGACTGACATCGCATATTCCAGCGAGGCGCCGTCGTGAGATGGGCAACCTCGACTCATTTGGTTAGAAATCACGGCTTGAGACGGCGCTGGAAGAGGGTCTGACCTGCATCGAGACAGTTGTCGAAGATTACCCGAACATCGCCAGAGCTTGCTGGTTGAAACCATTAACTAGGCCATGCTCGTTAGGGCCGGCATTGTTGCGAAACGCTCTTCCGCCTTCGACCACGATCTCGTCGGCGTCGGTCCCAAGCAGCGCCATTGTCTCAGCGATGAACTGGTCGAGGGGCATCGCCTGTTCGGCCTCGCGACTGTTCATCAGCTCCGTGCGGACCCAGGGCGGAGCGATTTCAAGCACGCGTACGCCGGCGTGGTGCAGCAGAAATCTCTGTGACAGGGCATAGGAGTGAACCGCTGCCTTGGTCGCCGAGTAGACGGCCGTTACCGCCATCGGGACGAAGCCCAGGACAGAACTCGTATAGGCAACGACGGCGTCCTTCTTGCCTTTCAGGTGCTCGATCAGCGCCGACGTCATGCGGACCGGTCCGATGAGGTTGGTCATTACCGTGTCAATGAGCAGTTTGTCGTCGACCCGGCCGGCCGCCTGATCGGGCAGCATAATGCCAGCATTGTTGATAAGCACGTTGAGGTCCGGATGTTCGGCAATCAGCTTGGCTGCCGCAGCGTTGATGGAGGCCGGGTCGGTAATATCCAGTTCAATTGCCGCCATGCCGGGGTTGGCAGTCAGAACCTCGTCGAGATAAGCGCGCCGGCGCCCCGAGATGATCACCTTGTTGCCCAGCTTGTGGAATTCTTCAGCGAGCGCCCGCCCGATTCCTGACGTGCCGCCGGTGACGAAAATGGTATTGCCGGTGAGTTTCATAGCTCTGCTCCTCGAGCGAAGCGGGATCGATCTCCCGTCGTCCAGACGAAGATCAGCCGGAAGGAGCTGGGCTGGTAGCCGATGATCGAGGCTAGGTTCTATGTATGCGATACATCAATCCAGCAGGCTCGCTTGAGGGCACTGTCATCAGGGGCGTGTGCGTTGATCAAAGACAATTTTGCCCTTCGTCTCTATTCGCGCGTCGCCCGCCTGGGCAGCTTCTCGGCAGCCGCGCGTGAATGTGGCCTGTCGCAGTCGCAGGCGTCGCGGATTGTCGCCGACCTCGAGGCTGATCTCGGGGCGAGGCTCTTGACGCGCACCACGCGAGCAGTGGTGCCAACAGAAGCCGGTAGTGAGTTTCTGGCGCGGATCGAACTCATCCTGGCCGCCCTGGATGAGGCGGAGCAGAGTGTTCGCGAGGGAGGTGAGCTGCGCGGTCTCCTCCGGATGAGCATGCCCACCAGCTTCGGCGTCCGCGACGTTATTCCACGCCTACCGCCCTTCGCCGGGCGTCATCCAAACCTGCTCATCGAACTCCAACTTGGAGATCAGAAGCAGGACCTTATCCGGGCGGCCGTCGATGTAGCAATACGTCTTGGCCGACTCCACGACTCCACAGCCACCGCAAAGCTCATCGCCACGATCCCGCGAGTCGTCGTAGCGTCTCTCGAATATGTTAACCGTAATGGCCAACCAGAGACCCCAGCGGATCTGGCACGGTTCCGTATCGTCGGCGGTACGGCCTCCGCGGTCCCGACCGCCTGGCGCTTCCACCGGGACGGCCAGGAGGTCGCCGTGAAGCTTGAGCCGCATTTCTCTACGGACGAGAACGAGGGAGCCATCGCCGCCGCAGTCGCGGGCTTAGGCATCACATCGACGAGCGGTTGGGCGTGCCGCCGAGAGCTCGCCAGTGGGGCCCTCGTACGCCTGCTGCCCGGCTGGGCCTTGGCTGGCATCCCTGTCCATGCCTACTTCCCGATGGGCCGCGCGACCCGTGGAGCAGCGCGGGCAGTCATTGATCATCTCGTAATGGACTTCGAGCGCGCTCCGTCGGATTTGCCAGTTTGATCGTTTACCGGACCAAGAGCCGCAGCAGCACCCATTGATGTATCCGATACATAGAAATTAGCAGAAACCCGTAACTACCGGCAGGGGCGGATGCGAACGACCTTCACCTCACTAGACACCAACGTGAGGGTCCCCGCCATGTCCCGCTCCGTCCGTATCCACGAATTTGGCGATGCCGACGTACTCCGCATTGAGGACGTCGAAATCGGTAAGCCCGCGTCTGGCCAGGTTCGCCTGCGCATCCACGCCATCGGCCTCAACCGCACCGAAATCACGCTGCGCTCCGGCCGGTCGCCTGCCAAGCCGGCTCTGCCGACCGGGATCGGCTTCGAGGCGGCTGGTGTCATCGAGGCTACCGGCCCAGACGTCGCAGGCTTCGCAGTCGGAGATCGCGTTGCCCTCGTTCCGGCCTATGGCGCCGCGCAATATGCGCTCTATGGGGAAGTCGCCATTGCGCCGGCGCGGTCGCTGGTCGCGATCCCGGAGCACATCAATTTTGTCGAAGCCGCGGCAACGTGGGCGGCGTATGGCACGGCCTGGGGCGGCCTAGTTTCGGTCGGCGCGCTGCAGGCCGGGCAGACCGTCCTAATTTCCGCCGCGTCGAGCGGCGTTGGCCTGGCAGCCATACAAATCGCCCGGTACCTCGGTGCTAAACCCGTCGCACTAACGCGGACTTCGACTAAGGCCGATGATCTTCGACGGCTCGGCGCATCAGCCGTCATCGCAACGACCGAGCAGGATGTCGTCATCGAAGTTCAACGCCGCACGGAGGGCAAGGGTGCAGCCCTGGTCTTCGATCCGGTCGGCGGCCCTGAGTTCGCGGTCCTGGCCCGGGCGACGGCCACAGGCGGTACGCTCGTTCTCTATGGCGCGCTCGACACGAGACCGACCATCGTGCCGCCATTTGAAATCTTCGCGCGCGATCTGACGATCCGAGGACTCGCATTGACCGCGCTGACTCGTCACGACGAGCGCCTCACGGCCATGAAGCAGTTCGTCACCGGAGGGCTCGCCGAAGGTGCCTTTCATCCGACGATCGCGCGGACTTTCCCACTCGATCAGATCATCGACGCGCATCGTTTCATCGAGGCCGGCGAGCAGATTGGCAAGGTGGTCGTCACAATCTGACCCCTCGCATTCCAAGGATAGCCGTTATGGTCACGCAACTCCTGTTTACTTCCCATCGGATGGGCCAGCTCGACCTGCCCAACCGGATCGTAATGGCCCCGCTCACGCGCACGCGGGCACGTCCCAACGATCACGTCCCGACGACCTTGCAGGCCGAGTATTACGCCCAGCGCGCCTCAGCCGGTTTGATTGTCGCCGAAGCTACTGCCATCAGCCCGGACGGCTTCGGCTGGGCGGGTACGCCGGGTCTGTGGAGCGCCGAGCAGGTACGTGGTTGGCGCTTGGTCACGAACACCGTCCATGCTGCCGGCGGGCGTATCGTCGCCCAACTCTGGCACACCGGCGCTATTGCTCATCCAGATGTACGTGGGGGCACGCCGCCCCTATCTGCGTCAGATGTCAATCTGCTCTTCGAGTCGGTGACGCCCACAGGTCGCAAGCCCACGGTTGCGCCGCGACCCATGACCGTCGAGGAAATCCACCAGACGGTCGCCGACTATGCAAGCGCGGCCCGTAATGCCATGGAGGCGGGCTTCGACGGGGTCGAGGTTCTAGCGAACTACCTCTATCTGCTGGCGCAATTCATGAGTCGCGCCACTAACCGCCGCACCGATGAGTATGGCGGCGACATCGAGGGCCGTGCACGCATCCTCTTCGAGGTCGTGGAGGCCATTCTCGGTGAAGTCGATGCTTCCAAAGTGGGCGTGAAGCTCAGTCCGATGCACGAGAGCGGCCCCATGGCGGCCAATGACGAGACCTTGCCGATGGCTGAATACGCCATACGCGAACTGAACGGCTACGGACTTTCACATCTCCTCCTGATGGGCGCGACCACAGACTTCACCGGGACGGCCCTGGAGCCCCTCATGGGCGACGGTATGTTCCGCCACTTCCGGCCGATCTTCAATGGCACGCTGATCGCCAACGTGCAGATGGACGCCAACCGGGGCAATCGACTGATCGCCGATGGGCTTGCCGATCTCGTGGCCTTCGGCCGGCCCTACATCGCCAATCCTGATCTAGTCGAACGCTTGAAGATCGGTGCGCCGCTCACCGAGGTCGACTGGGCAACCGTCTATGCCAACGGCTCCGACGGTTACTCCGACTATCCGGCATTGCAGCCGGCGATTGCCTGACCCCTATCATCCTAAAAACACCGAGGCCAACTATGTCCAAGTTCACGCCAGAGCAGAACAAAGCCCTCGTCCTGGAAGCTTTTGACACGCTTTTCAACCAACGCGACTACGTAGCGGCCGAACGTTTCTGGTCGCACAGCTACATTCAACATAGCGCTCACATCGCATCCGGCCGGAGCGGTCTATTCGACCTGATCCGCTCTCTGCCTGATACGCTGCGCTACGAAAATCAGCTCACCATTGCCGAGGGCGACTACGTGATCCTCCACGGCCGGTTCTCCGGCAGTGGGCGACCGGTCGCCTGGATTGCCGCTGACGTCGTTCGCATCGAGGACGGTAAGCTCGCCGAGCACTGGGACGTGTTGCAGGACGAGGCGACCAAAGCGCAGTCCGTCAGCGGATTGCCGATGTTCGGCGACAACTTCCCCGACTGAGCTTCATTAGGTGTAGGCGCTTGCAATCATCCGAGCTCGTGCTTGCCGACCAGCGCGCCGCCCGCATCGAACCCACATCCGACAGCATGGCGCTGATCGGCCAGGCGCTACGCGTGCTTCAGCCGCTCTGGCGTAGCGGGCACCGCTACTTCAAGGCGGGCGTCATCCTCAACGACCTGGTGCTCGAACAGCAGCAGCCCCGCATGCTGTTCGCGACCCGCGATCCGGCGAAGTCTGCCAAGATGATGCAGGCCATGGATGTCGTGAACGCCCGCTATGGCCGCAGCACGCTGCGGCCGCTGGCCACCGGGATCGAGCGGCCGTGGAGCACCCGGCACGACCGGCTGTCCTCGCGTTACACCACCAGCGTCGAGGAAATGCTGGTGGCGACGGCCTAGTAGGGGAATAAGCCGGCGCCGTCCCGGGCTGAAGGGGTGGGTCCTCGCCATGCTCGCTCGAAGCCGAGCTGCGCGTGGCTCTGGTCCCGCTTCGCGCCCTTCGCCCCGTCCGTCCGCCGGCCTGGGGTGGTCGCCAAAGGGCGTACCGGATGCCCGTTCGCATTCAGGAGTGGAGAAAGTCATGACCGAAGGTGCTAGCATGCACGCCATGAACGTTGCCCTGCGCTCGCCGATGACGCTGCAGCAATTCCTCGCATGGGAGGAACGGCAGGAACTGCGCTACGAGTTCGACGGCTTTCAGCCGGTCGCAATGGCCGGCGGCACCGCGGCCCATGCAGCTGTTCAGAGAAACTTGATTTTTTCTCTAACAGGTCGCCTGCGCGGCAAAACCTGCCAAGCTTATGGCAGCGAGCTGAAGATCGCGGTCGCCGGCCGTATCCGCTACCCGGAAGCCTTCGTGGTCTGCACCCCGGTGCCGCCCCGCTCCACCGTCGTGACCGATCCCGTGGTCGTGTTCGAGGTGCTCAGCGACGGCACCGCGAACGATGACCTGGTGCTCAAGAACGCGGAATACCGCGCCACCCCATCGATCCAGCGCTACGTCATCCTGCAGCAGACCCATGCCGGCGCCATCGTCTTCACGCGCAAGGCCGAGGATTGGATCACCGAGATCGTCAACGACAAGGGCGTCCTGCACATGCCCGAAATCGGCATCGAGATCCCGATGACGGAACTCTACGCCGACATCGACCTGACGGCAGAGCCGGGAGCGACGCCCGCCGAGGGCTGAGCTCGCCGATGGTCCTCCGCCGTCACGGGCGGGGCAGGTATCCCCTTGCGGCGCTTCGCCCGCACGATCTGACCCAGCGCGTTCAGCGCCGCTTCCTGATCGGCATAAGGGTCCATCCTCCGGTGGCTCTCTATGCCGATCCGGCCCCACTGGCGCACCAGAAGGGCGCGGCCGAACAAGTCCGGCCACACCTCCAGCCGGTAATATTGCCACTCATTCAGTTCCGGGCGAACGCGGCACAGCGACGCTTCCTCCGCAAACAGCGGCAGTTGCACCGGCTCGCGTCCCTATCGGTTCGCGCCACCCTTTGCCATGACCGGGAGTCTATCAGCCCGCGGCGTCCCGGATAGGCCGCCCGGCATAGAAGGGGATGTCTCATGGAGCCGATCGATCGGCCGCCGCCGACCCGCGCCTGTTTCGTGTGCGGGCAGGCCGCCAGCTTCGGCTTTACCAGCCGCTCTGGCGATGTCTGGACCTGCATGGCGCACCGCACCGAAGGCGACAAGCGCCTCGTCGCACCGGCCTTGTCAAAACACGACAGGGCCGCAACCGGCCGATAGCGCATCGGCCTCTCGACGGCCGATGCACCATTCACAGGGCACGCAGTCAGGAGGGTGAAGGATTGCCTCCGGAGGGCAGCAGAATGCGCTTTCCCCGGAACGAATTCGTAATGTTCATTTGGGTTGGCTTCACGAACGCATACGTGCCGCGCATATATTTGAACATGGAGTCGGCGTCAGTGAATCCAGCCTCGGGACCCCAATGCTCCCAGCGCTGGATCGTCGTCTCCTTGTCGAAGTAGGGATTTCCGGGCGTCCGATAGTTGTGGGTAGCCGCCTGATTGTCCTTGTACGCCACATAATCCAGCGCCAAACAATAGCGGATTGCCTGGACCCTGTAGTTGCGTAGAAAGGCATAGTTCCCCTTGTCCTTGTAGCAATTTGCGACGTCAGTGCTGACCCGGCTCGGGTCGTTGAACGACAGGTCTGCGTCATACTCAGTGCCGATCTGAATCATCTCGTCTCGGAAATCCGGATACGGACTGTCGTTCCTGACGATTGGCGTCGTGCCGCTAAACCCTCGCTGAGCCTGGTTCGAGGGAACCGCACACCCGGCCAGCAGCAGAATCGCACCGCACGAAGCGATTATCCGATGGTTCATGTGACCTCCCGAAGCAGCGTCAGACGACAGCGTGGACTCTGCCGGCGCGAACGGGAAGCCAGTCGAATGGGATTTCAGTCGGGGACTGCGGCCGGGCATCTCCCCGCAAGCGGGGACCGGGCTCTACTCCGCTACGCTCCACGAAGCCGGCTGCGCCGTCTCCGCCATCCGGTGACGATCCCATGACGCAGGGCGGCACGCTGCGCGCACTGCCAGTCGAGCGCGCACACCGCGCGCGATCCATGATCCAACACAGGAGAAGCCGCCCAGCTCGGAAGTCTGCGGCCAGTCACATCTCCCGAATGGGGCGAGCGAAAATCTAGGTGTTTGGTCCCGGGATGAGGTGACGTGGGTTTAGTTTGAAGATATGGGGTGTTGTCGTCCAGGCGTGGCAGACGGCTTCGAAGGGTGTCTTCCACCGGATGGCTTTGAGGTGCTTGGCGAAGTTGTAGGCCGACACGAAAGCAAG
>JAYTQW010000179.1:0-3941 GCA_043746535.1 Rhodospirillales bacterium | reverse complement strand
CAGGCGCTGCGACAGGCTCGGTGCGGGTGCGGGGAGCGGGGGAGACACGAACGGAACAAGAACACAACCCGCAGCCTGTGTCAAGCGGCAATAGGAATGTTTGCCTTGCCAAGCCCGCCAACGAATGAGAGTTTTTGCTTCTTTTTGCAAAAAGAAGCGCTGCCTTCGCTGGGTGTCGGCGTCAGGACGGGCCAGTAGAACCGAAGTTCCATTGCCGGATCACTGGCTCGCTCAGGTCATGCTCGTAGCCCAGCACGCTCAGGCTGGCGGTGCCCAGGATCAGCAGCCGCCCTGCATCCACTGGCAGCCCGAGCCAGCGCGCCGTCAGCACGCGCAGCATGTGGGCGCTGGAGAACAGCAGGACTGGGCCGTTGGTGGCGCGCAGGCGGGCGACCACCGCATCGCCGCGCGCGCCGATCTGGCTGGGCGACTCGCCGCCGGGGCAGCCGTCGCGGAACAATTTCCAGTCTGGCCGCCCTTGCAGGATTTCGGGTGTGGTGAGGCCCTCGTAGTCGCCGTAGTCCCATTCCAGCAGCCCGTCCGCGACCGCCGCCACATCGCCGAACCCGGCCAGCGCGCAGGTTTGGGCGGCACGGCGCAGCGGGCTGGTCAGCACCTGCGTGAAATGCTGCGAGCGCAGCCGCTCGCCCAGCGCCCGCGCCGCCTGTTCGCCGTGTGGCGTCAGCGGCAGGTCCGTGCGGCCGGTATGCCGCCCGGATTTGCTCCACTCGGTCTCGCCATGCCGCGCCAGAGTGACCGTCCACAACGCCTCGCCCATCACGCAACCCCCGTCATTCGTGCCCCGTCATCGGTGCCATGAAGGAGGCGAACGCCCGGCGCGCGCGATGGTCGTCGGGCGCCCGAGGCTTGGAGACGGACAGCTTGGAGACGGACAGCCTAGAACGGGATGTCGTCGTCCAGGTCGCTGCCCCCACGCGGCGCGTCCCAGGACGGACCGCCGCCGCCGCCCGGAGCATCACCCGAGCGGGCCGCCGGCGCCGGCGTGCGCGCCGGGGTGCGCGGGCGAGCCTGGTAGCCACCCTCGTCGCCGGCCCCTGCCCCGCCCTCGGCAGCATCGCGGGCGCCGCCGAGCAGGGTCATCACGCCGTTGAACTTGCCGATGACGATCTCGGTGGTGAATTTCTCGGTGCCGCTCTGGTCGGTCCACTTGCGGGTCTGCAACGCGCCCTCGACATAGACCTGCTTGCCCTTGCGCACATACTTCTCGACCACATCGGCAATTCGATCGTTGAAGACGACGATCCGATGCCATTCGGTCTTTTCCTTGCGCTCGCCGCTGGCGCGGTCGTTCCAGGTCTCGCTGGTCGCCAGAGTGAAGTTGGCGATCTTTGTGCCGTCCTGGGTGCTGCGGATCTCGGGGTCCTTGCCCACATTGCCCACCAGGATCACTTTGTTCACACCCGCCATCGCCTGCTCCCACCACTTTCCATGCGTTACCATGACGCACTTCCCTTCGCCTGTCCAAACCGGATAGGCTTGGAACATAGCTAGAACAGCTTCCTCGAGTCAGGACAACGAATGGCCGGCTACATCCGTGTGCGTGGCGCCCGCGCGCACAACCTGAAGAACATCGACGTCGACATCCCACGCGACAGCCTGACCGTCATCACCGGGCTGTCCGGCTCCGGCAAGTCCTCGCTCGCCTTTGACACCATCTATGCCGAGGGTCAGCGCCGCTATGTGGAGAGCCTGTCCGCCTATGCCCGCCAGTTCCTCGAACTGATGGGCAAGCCCGACGTGGACAGCATCGAGGGGCTGTCGCCGGCCATCTCCATCGAGCAGAAGACCACCAGCCGCAACCCGCGCTCGACCGTCGGCACCGTCACCGAGATCCACGACTACATGCGCCTGCTGTGGGCGCGGGTCGGCGTGCCCTACTCGCCCGCCACCGGCCTGCCGATCGAGGCGCAGAGCGTCAGCCAGATGGTGGACCGCGTGCAGGCGATGCCGGAGGGCACCCGCCTGCTGTTGCTGGCCCCGGTGGTGCGCGACCGCAAGGGCGAGAACCGCAAGGAGCTGGCGGAGTTGCAGGCGCGCGGCTTCACCCGCGTGAAGGTCGACGGCAAGCTGATGGAGATCGGCGACGTGCCCGCGCTGAACAAGAAGACCAAGCACGAGATCGAGGTGTGGTGGACCGCGTGGTGGTGCGCCCAGGCATGGAGTCGCGGCTGGCCGACAGCTTCGAGACCGCATTGGCGATGGCCGATGGCGTGGTCTATGCCGAGCACGCCGACACCGGCGAGCGCACCGTGTTCAGCAGCAAGTTCGCCTGCCCGGTCAGCGGCTTCTCCATCGAGGAGATCGAGCCGCGGCTGTTCAGCTTCAACTCGCCGCACGGCGCCTGCCCGGCCTGCGACGGCCTGGGGGTCGAGAGCTTCTTCGACCCGGCGCTGGTGGTTCCCGACGAGCGCCGCTCGATCGCCGAGGGCGCGGTGGCGCCCTGGACCGGGGCGCAGTCGCCGTACTACGACCAGACCCTCGCCAGCCTTGCCAAGCACTTCAAGGTGCCCCTGCGCACGCCCTGGGCCGAACTCCCGCCACGGGCACGCGACGGCATCCTTGCCGGCACCGGCGATGTGCCGGTCGAGATGACCTACAAGGACGGGGTGCGCGCCTACAGCGTGACCAAGCCGTTCGAGGGCGTGATCGTCAACCTGCAACGGCGCTACCGCGAGACCGACAGCGCCTGGGTGCGCGAGGAGATGAGCCGCTACCAGGCCGAGAAGCCGTGCGCGGTCTGCAACGGGGCACGGCTGAAGCCGCAGGCGCTGGCGGTGAGGATTGCCGGCAGCGACATCGCCGCCGCCTCCGACCTGTCGATCCTGGCGGCGCGCGACTGGTTTGCCGGCGTGGAGGCGACGCTGACGCCGCAGCGGGCGGAGATCGCGCGCCGCATCCTGCGCGAGGTCCAGGACCGGCTGCAGTTCCTGGTCGATGTCGGGCTGAACTACCTGACCCTGGCGCGCGGCTCGGCCACGCTGTCGGGCGGCGAGAGCCAGCGCATCCGCCTCGCCAGCCAGATCGGCAGCGGGCTGACCGGGGTGCTGTACGTGCTCGACGAACCCTCGATCGGCCTGCACCAGCGTGACAACGAGCGGCTGCTGGCCACGTTGCGGCGGCTGAAGGCGCTGGGCAACACCGTGCTGGTGGTGGAGCACGACGAGGACGCCATCCGCGCCGCCGACCACCTGATCGACATGGGGCCGGGCGCTGGCGTCACCGGCGGCCAGGTGATCGCGCAGGGCACGCCGGCGGAGGTTGCGGCCAACCCGAACTCCGTCACCGGGGCCTATCTGTCCGGGCGCGAGAGCATTCCTGTCCCGCCGCGCCGCCCGGTCGACCCGAAGCGGGTGCTGCGCGTGGTCGGCGCCACCGGCCACAACCTGAAGAACGTCACCGCCGAGTTCCCGCTCGGCACCTTCACCTGCGTCACCGGCGTCTCCGGCGGCGGCAAGTCTACGCTGGTGGTGGACACGCTGTACAAGGCGGCGTCGCGCAACCTGATGGGTTCCGGCCAGGTGCCGAGCAAATACGAGCGCATCGACGGGTTGGGCGAGCTGGACAAGATCATCGACATCGACCAGTCGCCGATCGGCCGCACGCCGCGCTCCAACCCCGCCACCTACACCGACCTGTTCGCGCCGATTCGCGACTGGTTCGCCGAACTGCCGGAAAGCCGCGCGCGCGGCTACAAATCCGGCCGGTTCAGCTTCAACGTGAAGGGCGGCCGCTGCGAGGCGTGCCAGGGCGACGGCCTGCTCAAGATCGAGATGCACTTCCTGCCCGACGTGTTCGTCACCTGCGACACCTGCAAGGGCCGCCGCTACAACCGCGAGACGCTGGACATCAAGTTCCGCGACAAGTCGATCAGCGACGTGCTGGAGATGAGCGTGGACGAGGCGGTGCCGTATTTCAGCGCC
>JAYTQW010000178.1:0-2591 GCA_043746535.1 Rhodospirillales bacterium | reverse complement strand
CGCCCGCCACATACGGTGGCCTATGGCAGCCCGACCTTCGATGCGGCGCACGGCTGGGTCTATGTCGCCACCGCCAGCGTGTGCGACTTCCCGCCCTATCATGGGCAGGTCATCCAGGTGGACGTGAACCCGAAAGCGCCCAAGCTGCTCAACAGGTTCTATGTGATGCAGAGCGTGAACGGGGTCACGCCGAGCGGCGGCGGCATCTGGGGGCCGGGCGGCGTCTCGATCCCGGCCGATCTCGTGGCGGTCTATGCGGCGACTGGGAACGCGATCGGCGCGCAGAACGCTCCGTATGCCGAAAGCATCCTCCGGCTTTCGCCGAACCTCGCTCTCACCGCCTACAACACCCAGACCTTCACCAATGGCGGCGACCAGGATTACGGGGCGACGCCGCTGCTGTACTCGCCGCCTGGCTGTCCGGCGCAGCTTGCCGCGATGAACAAGTCGGGCGCGCTGGTGATCTACGACCGTGGTGTCGCGGTCGGCTACGGCCCGCGCCAGCGGCTGCAGGTCTCCGGCGGCTACAACGCCGATGCCGGCGACTTCATCGGCATACCGGCCTACGACCCGACCCGGAACCGGATGTTCCTGGGCAACCCGTCGGATTCCGCCATCTACCAGCACGGCCTGGTGGCCTTGAAGATGGGGGCGAACTGCCAGTGGGGCCTCGCCTGGCAAGCCCAGACCGGCGTCAACAACTCGCCCGACAACAACCCGATGATCCCGCCGACCGTGGCCAACGGCGTGGTGTACTACTCGAACGGCCTCGGCAGCCAGTTGTTCGCCTACAACGCCGACACCGGCCAGCAGCTCTGGAACAGCGGCACGACCATCTCCGGCGACGTGCTGGCAGCACCCACGGTGGTCAACGGCACGGTCTATGCGGCATCCTATCTGGGCCACACCGTGTTCGCCTTCGGCCTGCAATGAGCGGCGGGCCGGCCACGCCCGCGTGCTCGCTTTCGTCGAAACATGCGATCGTCCGGGTTCGCAGCCAGACTGGCCCGGCCCATGCCACCGTCGCGTCGCACGGCAGCGGCATCACGAAGCCATAGGCCATGGCGTCGACGAAGGGCGAGCATTGCTTGACCGTGCGCACCTCCTGGCCATGGATCGGCGAGAACGCGCGGTTCGGCATCGCCCGCAACCAGTCCGGCAGCGCCGCGCGGGCCGCCAGTGGCGGTGGCAGATGGTCGCGCAAGGCCGGGTCGCAGCGGAACACGATCCGCATGTCAGGGCCGCAACAGCGTGCGCGCCAGTGCGTCGCGCCAGCCGCGGTACTTGGCGTCCCGCACCGCCTCCGGCATCGTCGGCTCGAACCGCCGTGCCGCCGACCACCCCGCCGCGAAGCTCGCCGGGTCCGGGTACAGCCCGACCGACATCCCGGCCAGGTAGGCGGCGCCGAGTGCGGTAGTCTCCAGGCCGCCGGGCCGGTCCACTGGGGCCGCGAGCATGTCGGCCAGGAACTGCATGGTCCAGTCGCTCGCGGTCATGCCGCCATCGACGCGGATCACGGCGTCCGCCACACCGGCCCAGCCCGGCCCCAGATCCGCATGCATGGCGACCAGCAGGTCGCGGGTCTGGTAGGCGACGCACTCCAGCGCCGCGCGCGCCAGCTCGCGCCGGGTGGTGCCCCGGCTCATGCCGGTCAGCAACGCCCGCGCCTCGCTGTCCCAGTGCGGCGCGCCGAGGCCGACGAACGCCGGCACCAGGTACACCTCCTGTTGCGGGTCGGCGGCCTCGGCCAACGCGCCGGTCTCGGCGGCGTCGGCGATCAGGCCCAGCCCGTCGCGCAGCCACTGCACGGCGGCCCCGGCGACGAATATGGAGCCTTCCAGCGCGTAGGTCCGCACGCCGTCCAACTGATAGGCGATGGTGGTCAGCAGCCGGTGGCCGCTGGCGACCGCCTCGGTCCCGGTGTTCAGCAACGCGAAGCAGCCGGTGCCGTAGGTCGACTTGACCATGCCGCGCCGGAAGCAGGCCTGGCCGACCAGCGCCGCCTGCTGGTCGCCGGCCACGCCCCTGATCGCCACCGCCGCGCCGAAATGGCAGGCGGCGGCGGCGCCGAAATCGCCGGCGCTGTCGCGCACCTCCGGCAGCATCGCGCGCGACACCCGGAACAGCGCCAGCATGTCGTCGTCCCAGGCGCCGCGATGGATGTCGAACAGCAGCGTGCGCGAGGCGTTGGTGGCGTCGGTGGCGTGGACCGCTCCCTCGGTCAGCCGCCACAGCAGGAAGCTGTCGATGGTGCCGAACGCTAGGTGCCCGGCCAACGCATCCGCGCGGGCGCCCTCCACAGCGTCGAGGATCCAGGCGATCTTGGTCGCGGAAAAATACGGGTCCAGCCGTAGGCCGGTGCGTGCCGCCACCATGGCGCCCTGGCCGGCCCGCTCCAGCTCGGCGCAGGCCGGGGCGGTGCGGCGGTCCTGCCATACGATGGCGTTGTGGATCGGGCGTCCGCTGCGTCGGTCCCACACCACCACCGTCTCGCGCTGGTTGGCGATGCCGATCGCGGCCAGATCCGTGGCGGCCAGCCCTGTACGGGCGAGCGCCCGCCGCGCGGTGTCGAGCACGCTGTCCCAGATCGC
>JAYTQW010000177.1:0-5611 GCA_043746535.1 Rhodospirillales bacterium | reverse complement strand
CAGACGGTCGCCGGGGTTGGCTACCGGCTGACGGCGGGTGAGTGAGGGGCTACCCCGCCAGCGCGTCGGTGACGATGGCCTGCGCCTCCTCGACGATGGCGGCCAGATGCGGCTCGCCGCGAAAGCTCTCGGCGTAGATCTTGTAGAGGTTCTCCGTCCCCGATGGGCGCGCCGCGAACCAGCCAGCGTCCGTCACCACCTTCAGCCCGCCAATCGGCGCGTCGTTGCCGGGGGCGCGGGTCAGGCGCGCCGTGATGGCCTCGCCCGCAAGCGTGGTGGCGCTCACGCTGGCCGGCGACAACCGGCCCAGCCGCGCCTTCTGCTCCGGCGTCGCGGGCGCGTCGATGCGGGTGTAGAGCGGGGCGCCGAACCGCTCGGTCAATGCGGCGTAATGCTCGCCAGGATCGCGCCCGGTGCGCGCGGTGATCTCGGCGGCGAGCAGGTCCATGATCGGCCCGTCCTTGTCGGTGGACCACACCTGGCCGTCGCGGCGCAGGAAGCTGGCGCCGGCGCTCTCCTCGCCGCCGAAGCAGCAGGTGCCGGCGAACAGGCCGGGCGTGAACCACTTGAAGCCGACCGGCACCTCCGACAGCGTGCGGCCAAGGCTCGCCACCACGCGGTCGATCATGCTGCTGCTGACCAGCGTCTTGCCGACCACGGCGCTGGCCGGCCAGTCCGGGCGGTGGGTCAGCAGGTACTGGATCGCCACCGCAAGGTAGTGGTTCGGGTTCATCAGCCCGCCGGAGGGTGTGACGATGCCGTGCCGGTCGGCGTCCGGATCGTTGGCGAACGCCAGCCGGTACTGGTCCTTCAGCCCGACCAGCCCGGCCATCGCGTAGGGGCTGGAGCAGTCCATGCGGATCTTGCCGTCATGGTCCACCGTCATGAACGCGAAGGTCGGATCGAGCCGCGTGTTCACCACGGTCAGGTCCAGTCCGTAGCGCGCCCGGATCGGCTCCCAGTACGGCAGCGACGCGCCGCCCAGCGGATCGACCGCCAGATGCAGGCCGGCGTCGCGCACGGCGTCCATGTCGACGATGTGGCGCAGTGCCTCGACATACGGCGTGACGGTGTCGCGCTGGTGCGTCGTCGTCGCCGCCATCGCCGCCGCCAGCGTCACCCGCCGCACGTCGCGGTTGCCATCCTCCAGCAGGGCATTGGCGCGGTCCTGCACCCAGCCGGTGACATCGGTGTCGGCTGGCCCGCCGTTGGGCGTGTTGTATTTGAAGCCGCCATCCTGCGGCGGGTTGTGCGAGGGCGTGATGACGATGCCATCGGCCAGGTGCGTAGCCCTGCCCCGGTTGTGTTCAAGGATGGAGAACGAGATCACCGGCGTTGGCGTCACCCCGTCCCGCTCGGCGACCACCACCTCGACGCCGTTGGCGGCCAGCACCTCCAGCGCCGTGCGTTGCGCCGAGCCGGACAGGGCGTGGGTGTCCTTGCCGATGAACAGCGGCCCGTCGGTGCCCTGCCGGCGGCGGAAGTCGCAGATCGCCTGGGTGATGGCGAGGATGTGGCTTTCAGTGAACGAGCCGGCCCCCGGCGTGCCGCGATGGCCGCTGGTGCCGAAGCTGACGCGCTGGCTCGGTTGCGCCATGTCGGGCCGGCGCGCGAGGTAGGAAGTCTCCAGCGCCGCCACGTCGATCAGCATGTCGGGGACGGCCTGGTGGCCGGCGAACGGGGAAATGGCCATGGAAGCTGCTTCTCATCCGATGCTGCGAGGTCCTGTGCGCCAAGTCTATGCCACGAAACCGGACAGCATTGGTATTCAAGCCGGCGTCGGTGGCATGGTGAAGCAAGCGTTGAGAGGGAAAATCGCATGATGTTCGAGGGACGTTTCGCGGGCCGGCACGCCGTCGTCACCGGCGGCGCATCCGGCATCGGGCTGGGCACCGCGACCCGGCTGCTGGCCGAGGGCGCGACGGTGTGCCTGTGGGACGTGAACCAAGCCGCCATCGACGCGGCGTTGGCCGCACTCGGCGACGGCGCTTTCGGCATCCGGCTGGACATCACCGACTGGCCGGCGGTCGAACGCGCGGCCGCCGAGGCGGCCGGGCTGATGGGCGGGCTGGACACGCTGGTTGCCAGCGCCGGCATCTCCGGGCCGAACCAGCCGTTGGCCGAATACCCGGTGGACAAATGGCGCGACGTGATCGACGTGAACCTGAGTGGCCTGTTCCACTGCAACCGCGCCGTGGTGCCGTACCTGCGCCGCGCCGCCTATGGCCGGATCGTCAACATCGCCTCGGTCGCGGGCAAGGAGGGCAACCCCAACGCCTCCGCCTACAGCGCCTCGAAGGCGGCGGTGATCGGCCTGACCAAATCACTGGGAAAGGAACTGGCGACGCAGCGCATCACGGTGAACGCGGTGACGCCGGCGGCGGTCAGGACGCCGATCTTCGACCAGATAACGCAGGCGCATATCGACTACATGCTATCGAAGATCCCGATGAACCGCTTTGGCGACATCGCCGAGATCGTCTCGTTGATCTGCTGGGTCGCCAGCGAGGAGTGTTCGTTCACCACCGGCGCGGTGTTCGACGCATCGGGCGGACGCGCGACCTACTGACGCACGCCTACTTCGGCTTTTTGGGCACCACCTTCCCTTTCGACGACACCGCGTTGGCATTGGGAGCCGCGCCGGCGTTGGCACTGGCCGCCGCCGCCTGGGCGCCGTCTTTGCGGGCTGCCTGGGTGCAGCCGGTGTCGTTGCCGACGCCAAGCTGGATGGTGGCCAGCAACGCCGCCGGCGGGAACAGGATGCCCAACCCAACCGCCGCCCCGCCGCGCACCGCCAGTGGCCCGATGGCGGGACGGATGCTGGGAGATTTCAGCCTGCCACCGATGTTGATGGGCGTCGGAATCGAGCCGATGGTGAAGTGCTTGGCCTTGGTGTTCAACGTCATGTCCAGCGTCTCCCGCCCGAGATCGACGTGGCCGGCGCCGGTTATCACCGCCTCGCTGGTGTCGACGATCAGCGTGCGCGTGTCCAGCACGCCATGACGCAAGGCGAAATCGGCGACGAAACATTGCAGGTCGGCGCGCCGTGGCACGCCGAGCGCCGACAGCACCGCGTTGCCGAATTCCAGCCCGGCCAGATCGACTAGCAATGCCGACAGGTTGCCGCCGGCGGTGAACAGCTTGAGCTCGCCGTTGCCCTGGCCGACGATGGTGGCGGCGGAGTTGCCGTCGCTCTCCAGGCTGGCTTCGCCACCGATCACGCCACCGCCGTTGACGGCATGGGTCGCGGCCAGCAGGCGACCGATGTCGACCTTCTGTAATTTCACGTCGGCCTTGGTGTGGAAGTCGTTGCCCTTGGTGGGCGTCAACGTGATGTCGCCGGCAATCTGGCCGCGGCCCACGGCGACTTGCAGCGGCGCCAGATGGATGCGGCCGTCGTCGATGGCGAGGGTGGCGGTCAGGTTGTCGAGCGGCACCGAGCGCCCGGCAATGCTGCCTGCGTGGTATTTCAGGTGAACGTTCATCGCCTTCAGCTTCGGCAGATCGATGCGCTTGGTCGGCAGCAATTGCGGGCTGGCCTCGGCGCGGGCGACCGCCTGCTTCTGTTCGGGGGTCTGGTTCGGGGTACCCTGGCGGCCCGGTTCCGAACCGATGAAGCCGCCGATATCGGCGAGGTCGACCTTACGTGAGGTGAGGTCGGCCTCCAGCACCGGGCGCTGCGGGCCCGGATCGACCGACAGCCTGCCCTCCAGGTCGCTGGAGCCGATGCGGCCGGCGATGTTCTGCAGGCGGATGCGCTTGTCGGCATAATCGAGGTCGCCGGCCACATCGTAGGACGGCGTCTTCGGTAGCGCGACGCCGCTCAGCGGCAGCAGCAACGCCATGTCCGGCCCGTTGAGATCGAGCTTGATGTGCGCGCCGGCGAAAGACAGCGGATCGTCCACGGTGCCGGCCAGCTTCACATGCGTGGGCCCGTTGGCCAGTTGCATGTCGATCGGGTACGGCGTGGCCTTGTCGCGCAGCGACAGCACCGCGCCGCCGACCAGATGCCCGGTGATCGGCTGGTTCGAGTAGGTGCCATGGGCATCGACCACGATCTGGCTGCCGCTGGACGCTGCGCCGGCGGACTGATCGCCGCCAGCCTGGGTGGCGATGGCGAGCTGGAAATCGGCCTTCAGCTTCGGGATGACGACGTGGGCCTGCCCGTCGGTGATTTGCAGGTCGCCGATCTTGGGCGGCGGCCCGCTCGACTTGGCACCACCGGTGAGCGATGGGAAGTCCCAGGTGGCGCTGCCGTCCGCGCGCTGCTCGGCGTCGACCACC
The DNA here is from genome assembly GCA_043746535.1 of Rhodospirillales bacterium. Classification (GTDB taxonomy): domain Bacteria; phylum Pseudomonadota; class Alphaproteobacteria; order Acetobacterales; family Acetobacteraceae; genus CAVRQM01. Next base: position 1,327 of record JAYTQW010000177.1, on the reverse strand, counting down.
GGCTTGGTGATGGCGATGGCGGGAACCACGATCTGCCGGTGGCGGAGGTAGGCCATGGCGTCGAGCGTCACAGCCAGCCGGTCGGCGGTGGCGAACTTGGTGTCGGCCGGAAAGCCATCCGGGTTGGCGACGGTGACTCCGTCCAGCACGATCTGCGGCTTCCAACCCAGATGCAGCCCGAGATGCTGGATCGTCACCTTGCGGCCCAGTGCCGCCGACGCGCGCGCCTCCACGAATGGCCGGAACCAGTTCCAGTCCCAGACCGAGATCAGGACGACGATGGCGGCTATGAAGATACCCAGCGCCACCAGCCAGCGCCGCCCGCGCCGATGCGGCGACTTCGCGGGCGCCGGCTCCTTATAGGTGCCTTGTCGATTGTCCAACGGTGCCATGCGGCCGGACCATGTTGCCTGAGGCGATCAAACGCCGACGGCCAATAGCAGGTTCCACGCGCATCACGGACTGACACCGATGCGGTCGTAACCCCGCGCATGATAGATCGCCACCAAGGCCATCCAGGTGACGACGAACACGCCGATGATCACATAGCCAAGCAGGCCAAAATTGCCGTTCAGGCTGCGCACGCCACCCCAGAACGCGCCCTGGAAGGCGAACTGGTCCGCCGCCAGACCGAGCGCCTCGATCCCACCGACCAGCACGGCCACCACCACCGACACGAAGGTGATGGTCATGTTGTAGTACAGCTTGCGCACAGGCTTGGTGAACGCCCAGCCATACGCGCCCAGCATCAGCACGCTGTCGGTGGTGTCGATCAGCGTCATGCCGGCGGTGAACAGCGCCGGGAACACCAGGATCGACCAGATCGGCAACCCGTGCTGCGCCTCCGCCGCCGAGATGCCGAGCAGGCCCACCTCGGTCGCGGTGTCGAAGCCCAGCCCGAACAGCACGCCGAGCGGGTACATGTGCCAGCTTCGCCGGATCATGCGGAACAGCGGGCGGAAGATGCGCGCCAGCAGGCCGCGCCCGACAGCAGGATGTCGAGTTGGTCGTGGTCCACCCGCTCGCCGGCGCAGACCTGGCGGAACGTGCGGCGCACGGCCAGCAGGATCGCGACGTTCATCGCGGCGATCGCCAGCAGGAACAGCGATGACACCAGCGTGCCGATGATGCTGCCGATGCCGTGCAGCACCTCCAGCCGGTGCTTGAACGCCGCCGCCGTCGCCGCGATCAGGATGGTCGCCACGACGACGATGGTAGAGTGGCCGAGCGAGAAGAACAGCCCGACGCCGACCGGGCGCTGACCGTCCTGCATCAGCTTGCGAGTCACGTTGTCGATGGCGGCGATGTGGTCGGCGTCGACCGCGTG
>JAYTQW010000176.1:0-8821 GCA_043746535.1 Rhodospirillales bacterium | reverse complement strand
AAGAACGCGGTCGTCCTGGAAATGTCGAACTCGACATGGTGGCCGAACCAGCTCAACCTCAGGCTTCTTCACCAGAATACCGCCGTCAGCGATCCCATGGACAAGGCGTTCGATTACGCCGAAGCGTTCAAGGGCCTCGACCTCGACGCCGTGAAGCAAGACCTGTTTGCCTTGATGACGGATTCGCAGGCGTGGTGGCCAGCCGATTACGGCCATTACGGGCCGTTCTTCATCCGCATGGCGTGGCACAGCGCAGGCACCTACCGCGTCGGCGACGGTCGCGGCGGCGCAGGCTCCGGCACGCAGCGGTTCGCGCCGCTCAATAGCTGGCCGGACAACGCGAACCTGGACAAGGCGCGGCGGTTGCTGTGGCCGATCAAGCAGAAGTATGGCCGCCAGATTTCCTGGGCCGACCTGTTGATCCTGACCGGCAACTGCGCGCTGGAGTCGATGGGGTTCAAGACGTTCGGGTTCGCCGGCGGGCGCGCCGACACCTGGGAGCCGGAGGAGGACATCTACTGGGGGCCGGAGGACAAGTGGCTCGGTGGCGACAAGCGCTATAGCGGCGACCGGCATCTCGCCAGCCCGCTGGCCGCCGTGCAGATGGGCCTGATCTACGTCAACCCGGAGGGGCCGAACGGCGACCCGAACCCGCTCGGCTCGGCCCGCGACATCCGCGAGACGTTCATGCGTATGGCGATGAACGACGAGGAGACGGTGGCCCTCATCGCCGGCGGACACACCTTCGGCAAGACCCATGGCGCAGCCGATCCGAACCAGTATGTCGGACCGGAGCCGGAGGGCGCGCCCATCGAGGAGCAGGGCCTCGGCTGGAAGAACAGCTTTGGCACCGGAAACGGCGTGAACACGATCACCAGCGGCCTGGAAGTGGTCTGGACCGCGACGCCGACGACGTGGAGCAACGGCTACTTCTCGAACCTGTTTGACTACGATTGGGAACTGACGAAAAGCCCGGCTGGCGCCCATCAGTGGACACCGAAATATGGCGCGGCCGCCGGCACGGTGCCGGATGCGCATGACCCGTCCAGGCGTCATGCGCCATCCATGCTGACCACCGACCTCGCCCTGCGGTTCGACCCGGCCTACGAGAAGATCTCGCGGCGTTTCCACGAGAACCCGGATGCGTTCGCGGATGCCTTCGCTCGGGCCTGGTACAAGCTCACGCACCGCGACATGGGGCCGCGCGCGCGCTATCTCGGCCCGGATGTCCCGGCGGAAGTGCTGCTGTGGCAGGACCCGATCCCGGCGGTCGATCACCCGCTGGTCGATGCGGCGGACATGGCCGCTCTCAAGGCCAGGATACTGGCCTCGGGGCTGTCCGTCTCCGAACTGGTCTCGACCGCATGGGCGTCGGCGTCCACCTTCCGTGGCTCCGACAAGCGCGGCGGGGCCAATGGGGGGCGTCTCCGCCTCGCGCCGCAGAAAGATTGGGAGGTCAACCAGCCGGCCATCCTGGCGCGCGTGCTCGACACCCTCGAGGGCATCCAGAAGGCATTCAACACGGCGGGGGCGGGAGGCAAGAAGGTGTCGCTCGCGGACCTGATCGTCATCGGCGGCGCCGCTGGCGTCGAGCAGGCGGCAAGGAATGCCGGGCATGCGGTGGAGGTTCCGGTCACGCCGGGCCGCATGGATGCGTCGCAGGAGCAGACCGATATCGAGTCGTTCGCGTGGCTCGAACCGGCCGCCGAGGGCTTCCGCAACTTCCTCCGGGCCGGGCATGGCGGCTCGCCCGAGAAGATGCTGGTCGACCGGGCGCAGTTGCTGACGTTGAGCGCGCCCGAGATGACGGTGCTGGTTGGCGGCCTGCGCGTGTTGAACGCCAATGCCGGGCAGTCCCGGCACGGCGTCTTCACCAGGCGGCCGGAGACCCTGACCAACGACTTTTTCGTCAACCTGCTCGCCATGGACACGACATGGCGGCCGGCGGCGGAGGAGCGGGGCGTGTTCGAGGCAATCGATCGCGCCACAGGCGAGGTGAGGTGGACCGGAACCAGTGTGGACCTTTTGTTCGGGTCCAACTCGCAACTCCGTGCCATTGCCGAAGTCTTCGCGTCCGACGACGCGCAGGGCGCGTTCGTGCATGACTTCGTGGCGGCCTGGACCAAGGTGATGAACCTGGACCGCTTCGACCTGGCCTGATTTCCGCGACAGGACGTTCGGGCGCAGCTTGAAGTTTTAGCTGCGCCCGGGTCTCGGGCTGGGGATCAGACTAGAGCGAATCATCCTCCGTTTCGGTGGATACGGGTACGGCCCATGCGGCCAAGGCGGGGCCGGACATCATGCCGGCCTGCCTGTGTGAACCCTACCTGAGTTCGGGGTAGCCGAGCGCCTCCGCCATCGCCCGCATGGCCGAGACCGGCGCATAGTCCGTCAGCGACGCCGGGGCGATGCCCGCGAGGTGCAACGTGGCCCGCACATCGGCCAGCGCCGGGTCGGCCACAACCGCCCCCCATGCGTCACGCAACATCGCCACCGTCCGGTCGGATCGGCCGGCGGCGGTCACCAGCGGCAGTCCGGGTGTCGCGGGCGTGCTGGCCAGCACGCGCAGGCCATCGAGGCGGCTGTGCTGCCCGGCTGCGGTCAGGCCCCAGGTCACGCAGTCGAGCGCCGCCACGTCGGCGGACCCGTCGCGCACGGCATCCAGGCTGCGCAGATGCGCGCCGGTGACCACCACCTCGCGAAAGAACGGTTTGCCGCCGGCCAAGGGCGCCACCGCACCGCGCACCGCGCTCATGCCGGACTGGCTGTCCCAGCCGTTGATCGCCACGCGCGCGCCACGCAGGCCGGCGATGTCCTGGGCCGGGTTGCCGCGCGCCACCACGATGAAGCTGCAATAGTCCGGCCCGTCGCAGCCGGGCAGGTCGTAGCGGGGCGTGCCCACCAGCCGCACGGCATCGCGCAGCGAGGTCACCAGCGGGTAGCCGCAGCTCTGCGCCAGCAGCAGGCCGGGATCGCGCCAGATCTCCGCCAGCGGGCGTGAGCGGTCGAGCGCGTCGGGCACGTCATCCATCCCGCCGGCGCGCAGCCAATCGCGCAGCGCCGCCCACAGCGCGTCCGTCGCCGCCCGCAGCCACGGCAGGTCGTACATGCCGAGCGATGCGATCACGCCACCGCCGCCCGCACCATCGCCGCCGCCTCGGACAGGTCGTAGATCGCCTCGCCCTCGCGCCCGATCGGCAGTGTAGGGCACAGTTGCGCATAGAGCCGCCCGGTGCCCTGGCCCAGCGTCGCCGGGTCGAGGCCGCGCCGCGCCACCGCCCAGGCGGCGCACACCGCCTCGACCGTGACCAGGTTCCAGGCCGGGGCCAGCAGCCGCTCGGTCTGTTCGACCGCGACCGGGGCGCTGCCGGCCACGTCCTCCACGCCGTCGCACACCTGACCACGGAAGTTCAGCACCGCCGGGTTGGCGGCCTGGCGGATCGCCGCCGCGCAGCCCGCCGCGATGTGGCCGGTGTTGAGGAACTGCACGCCGCCCGAGACGCCCGCATCCTGCGCCAACCCAGCGGGCAGGCCGGTGAAGTTCGGCCATTGCAGCTTGTGGACGCGCTCGCTGGAGGCGTCGCATGCCTTCGCCAGGGCCAGCCGCAGCGTGTCCAGCGTCAGCGCCAGCAACGTGCTCTCCATGTTGCCATGCGAGATGAACGCCTGTGCCAGGTCGTCCCGCTCCCACAGCACGATTGGGTTGTCCGGCACCGCGTTCAGCTCGCATTCCCAGGCGTCCCAGGCGAATTGCATGGCGCTCTCGGCGGCGCCGTGGATCTGCGGCACGCAGCGGAAACTCAGCGGGTCCTGCAACAGCCGGTTGACGCCGCGCGCCAGCAGCGTGCCGCCGGCCAGCGCCGCGCGCAGCTTCCGCCCCGCGACGATCTGGCCGGGCTGGCCCCGCGCGCGGTCGACCGGCTCGCTCCACGACGCGGCGTTGCCCTGGAAGCCTTCCAGCGACAGCGCCGCGACCAGATGCTGCGCGTCCAGCAGCCGCCGCGCCTGCGCCACCGCCAGCGCGCCCTGGCCCAGCGTGAGGCTGTTGCTGTTGAGCAGCGACAGCGCCTCCTTGGCCGCCAGGCCGCGCAGCGGGGCCGGGCCATGGCCGCCCGCGCCCACGCCGGCGCGGCCGATGATCGGCAGCGAGAGCTGGCTCATGGCCACGATGTCGGACATTCCGGGCGAGGAGCCGAGCACCGCATCCGGCAGGTCGTCCGATTGCAGCCGGGCCAGCAGCGCGTCGACCAGCGCCTGCCGCACGCCGGAGCGGCCGGAGGCGAACACCTGCAACTGCACCGCCAACGCCGCGCGCACCCCCTCGCGGCTGGCCAGCGGTGCCGGTGCGATGGTGGCGTGCGCGGTCAGCAGGCGGTCGTTGTAGGCGGCGACGGCGGCCCGATCGAGCGCGAAATCCTTCTGGCTGCCGACGCCGGTGTTGATGCCGTAGGCCGGGATACCCTGGTCCACCACCCGCTCCACCACCGCCCGGCCCTGGGCGATGCGCCCCGCCGCCGCCGCCGCCAGCACCGGCGTCGCCGCGCGTGTGGCGATCGCCTCCAGGCCGGCGATGGTCAGCGGGCTGCCGCCGAGTTCGATCGTGTTCCTGGGCGTGGTCATGGCGAGTCCCTTACGGAGATGCCGGCGAGGAAGGCGGCGATATCGGGTGGCTGCACCACCGCGCCGCGCACCAGGTCGTCGAAGCGGCGCACCAGGGCGCGGATATGTTCGGTCCAGGTGAACACGAAGTAGATGCCGCCGACGAACAGCGCCGCGCGGCCGGTGCCGAACACGGTGAACGGCACCGAATACTGCCGGCGGCGGTCGAACAGGAACAGCCGGAAACTCGGATAGAGGTCACGGCTCAACGTCCGCATCCGCTCGATCTGCCCGATGCGGTCGGCCAGCGGCAGCCCGGCCCAGATGCCACGTCCGGCGGCGAACTCCTCCAGCGCCTGCACCGAGGCGCAGGCCTCGATCTCCGTCTCCGGCTGTTGCAGGTAGGCGAGGCGGCTCTCGATGCTGTCCCAACTGCGCGCCGGCGCGTCGCCGGTGGCGTTCTGGTACTCGTGGCGCAACACCGCCTCGGTCTTCAGCAGGTCGGGAAAGCTGACCGGCACCGTCCGTATCTTGGTGCCCGCCGCCGCCAGCATCCACTGGTACATGCGGTCGTCGATCGGCATGTCGTCATGCGGCTCGATCCGCATCACCTCGCCGAAGCTGGCCGGCGTTGCTTCCTCGCGCTGGCTGAGGCCGAGCAGCCAGTCGGTCGAGACGCCGCAGGCGGTGGCGATGGCGACCAGCGTCTCCGCGCGCGGCAGGCGCGGCGTCTGCTCGTTCAGCAACTGCGCCAGGGTCGAGCGGTCGAGGCCAATGGCGCGGGCGAACGCCGCCTGCGAGACGCCACGCTGCGCCATCACCCCGGTCAGGCGGTCACGGAAGGCCGGGGCGGAGATGCGGCGGTCAGCCGTCATGCGGGGAAAAGTCACCATACCGCGCTTTATATCACCAATTGCGGTGCGAGAGATACATCACGCACATTCCAAACGGATCATTGCTCATCTATGCTGATTGGATCGAACAAAAACTGGTAACGATGCGGTACGGGCATGGCGTCAGGCGTGGGATCGAGTGGCCGACGATGGCGCTGGCGTTCACCATCTACGCGCTCTGGGCGGCGCTGACCTGGTTCCACGCCGCGATCCCGTGGCCGCTGTTGCTGGTCGGCGGCGCCTGGGTGGTGGCGTGGCACAGCTCGTTGCAGCACGAGCTGATCCACGGCCACCCGACCCGCTGGCCGGCGTTCAACCGGGCGCTGGGCCTGCTTCCGCTGGTGCTGTTCCTGCCGTTCGACCGCTACCGCCGCCTGCATATCGCGCATCACCGCGACCACCACCTGACCGATCCGCTGGAAGACCCGGAGACGCAGTATTGGACCGAGGCGGACTGGCGGGCGCTGCATCCGGCCGCGCGCATGGTGGTGCGCTGCGTGGCGCGGCTGGCCGGACGGCTGCTGATCGGGCCGGTCTGGGCCATCGGGCGTTTCCTGCAACGCGACGCGCAGCGGGTCTGGCGCGACAAGCCGGGCGTGCGCGCCGCCTGGGCGTGGCACCTGCCGGTGTTGGCGCTAGTGCTGGTCTGGGTGAACGTCGTCTGCGGCATGAGCCTGCTGGCCTACGCGCTGCTGTTCGCGCTGCCCGGCTACTCGCTGCTGCTGGTGCGCTCGTTCGCCGAGCACCGCGCCGCCGACAGCCAAGAACATCGCACCGCCATCGTCGAGCGGGCGCCGGTGATGGGGCTGCTTTACCTCTACAACAACCTGCACGCCGCCCACCACGAACGCCCGGCGCTGGCCTGGTACCGCCTGCCCGGCTACTACCGGGCGCAGCGCGAGCGGCTGCTGCGGCAGAACGGCGGCCTGGTGTACCGAGGCTATGCCGACGTGGCCCGGCGTTTCTTCCTGCGCCCGCACGACCATTCGGTGCATCCGCTGCCGGGGTCCTACCGGCTGGAGATCGTGCTGCCGGGTGACGCCGGGGCCGTATAGTCACAGCATCCGTCGGCTCAGGGCGACGGCTGCGAGCAGCGCGGCCAGGATCAGGAAGGCGGCCGGCAGGCTCGCCACGTGCGCGATGAAGCCGATGCCCGCCGGCCCCGCGAGGATGCCGGCATAGCCCAGGGTGGTGATCGCCGGCACCGCGACGTTCTCCGGCATGACGCGCTGCCGCCCGACGGCGCTGAACAGTACCGGGACGATGTTGGCGCAGCCGACGCCGACCAGGGCATAGCCCAGCAACGCCACCTCCCAGGATGGTATCGTGGTGGCGACGATGAAGCCGAACGCGGCGCACAGGCCGCCGATCAGCACCACCCTGCGCGGACCCAGCCGATCCACGATGCGGTCGCCGGCGAGCCGGCCGATCGTCATCGTGGTGGCGAACGCCGCATAGCCGAGGCCGGCATACGACGTGGCCATGTGCCTGACCGAGGTCAGGAACACGGCGCTCCAATCGAGCACCGCGCCCTCGGCCAGGAACAGCACGAAGCACAGCAGGCCGATGAACAGCACGATGCCGTGCGGCACCGCAAACGCCGGACCCTCGTTCCTGGCGCCGTACGGCAGCAGGCGGGACGCCGCGATGGCAAGTGCGGCCACGATCCCGAGGCACACGCACAGGGTCGCCGAGAGGGGCGAGGCGCCGGCACTCAGCAGCGCCGCCATCCCACCGGCGCCGGCGATGCCGCCCGCGCTGAACAGGCCATGGAAGCCCGACATCATCGACCGCCCACTGGCCCGCTCGACGATGATGGCCTGGATGTTCATCGCGACATCGATGGCGCCGATGCCGGCGCCGAATGCCATCAACGCCACCGCCAGCGGGGCGAAATCGGGCAGGGTCGCCAGCAACGGCAGCGTCGCCGCGACGACGAGGGCGGCCGCCACCATGACGCGGCGGCAGCCGAACCTGGCGGCGGCCGCGCCGGACAGCGGCATGGTGACGAGCGAGCCGATGCCCAGGCACAGCAGCAACAGCCCAAGTGCCCCGTCGCTGATGCCGGCGCGCGCCTTGGCAAACGGCACCAGCGCCGCCCAGGTGGCGTTGCCGAAACCGGTGATGAAGAACACGACGCGCGTGGCGTGCTGTTCCGCGACGCCCGGACGGCGCCGGGCGACAAGATCGGAGACTGCCATCTTCTGGGGTGCCTGGTGTGTTTCGATGCTGGTCAGGCGAGTTGGCCCAGCAACCCGTCCAACTCGCCCAGATGCGCCAGCCGGCGGAAGCGCGGAGCGGCGACCGGCTCCTCGGCATGTTCCAGCGCCCAGCCCAGCGCGTGCGGCACATAGATGCCCCAGGCGCCGGCCGCAATCGCCGGCACCACGTCCGATTTCAGCGAGTTGCCCACCATCATGGCGCGCGCCGGGCCATCGCCGTGGCGCGTGAAGATGCGCTGGTAGGTGGCGGTGGTCTTGTCGCTGACGATCTCGACCGCGTGGAACAGCTCGCCCAGCCCGGATTGCGCCAGCTTGCGCTCTTGGTCGAACAGATCGCCCTTGGTGACCAGCACCAGCCGGTAACGCCCGGCGAGGCGCTCCAGCGTCGCGCGGACATGCGGCAGGGTGTGGACCGGGTGGCTCAGCATCTCGCGCCCGATCGCCAGGATCTGCCCGATGACCGAGGCCGGCACCGCGCCCTGGGTCAGCTCGACGGCGGTCTCGATCATCGACAGGGTGAAGCCCTTGATGCCGAAGCCGTAGTGCTGGAGGTTGCGCCGCTCCGCCGCCAGCAGGCCGTCGGCGATGGCGGCGGGATCGGCGTGGCCCGCCAGCATGTCGGCAAACCGCGCCTCGGTCAGCTTGTAGAAGTGCTCGTTCTCCCAGAGCGTGTCGTCGGCGTCGAAGCCTATGGTGGTCAGCGAATGGGGCATGCGTCGAAGCCTAGCACGGTCACGCGATCCGTTCGCCCGCCTCGGTCTCCTCGAAGGCCGTGGGTCGGTCGCAGGTCTGTTCGATAAGAACCTTTCCGCCGTCCCGGGAGGATTGGAGAATGCCGCTCATCGTCGCGAGGACGTGCAGGGCGAGTTCGCCGCTGGCCCGGTGAGGCCGCCCGGCCTCGATGGCGCGGGCCATCTCGGCCAAGCCGAGGCCGCGGTAGTTGGCGTGGACGGGCCGCTCGACCGGCCAGTTGGGCGTGCCGAAGCGGTGGCCGGCGGTCGGCGCCAGGGTCCAGTCGCCGCGACCCTCGGCGATCTGGATGTCGCCGCCGAACCAGTTGGGGTCGGGCACCCGCAGCGAGCCGGTGGTGCCGTGCAGTTCGATCGG
>JAYTQW010000175.1:0-2681 GCA_043746535.1 Rhodospirillales bacterium | reverse complement strand
GCTGCGTTCAAAAGACGTGGTGGTTAGCGTCGGAAGAGAAGTCCCAGGCGAGACCTGGGGCAGGTGAGTGTCCAAAAGGCGAGCGGAAGCAAACCCACCGATGACGCGTCGTTAAGGTATCAAATGTCGTCAAAATCAGGGGCGCTTTCTTCTCCTGAGATAAGTCCGCGGGGAGCCTGATGACGGAGCGGACGGCGGCCGGCGTATAGGGGGCGCGAGTTGGACACAGGCTTTTGCGGCATCATGTAGCAACCGCCACCACGGGAATGTTGCTCTAGTGGTCTAGAGACTGTACTGTTGCAGTCTTGGATACCTCAAGTGAGGACGGCAATGACTGAGCTTCATGTCATGAATGCACTTCAGAACAAGCGAGCAGAACTGACTGGTGTGCTACGTCAACTTGAACAACAGCTCGTGCAGCAGCAGACACACCTGACGCACCTTGAGGCGACGATGCGGTTGTTCGATCCTGATATCCAGCCGGAGGAGGTCCGTCCCAGGCAGCAGCGGGCACGAAGTGCTTGGTTTCGGCCGGGTGAATGTCTACGGCTGATCTACGACGAGCTGCGTGACGCGGCCCAGCCGGTAACGACACGCGCGCTCGCCGAGCGGATCATGCGCATCAAGGCGATGCCGACAACAGATGATCGCCAGCGTGAGATGTTCCAGAAGACACTGCTGGGCTCGCTCAACCGAGCCAAGGAAACGATCGAGCGGGTCGAGATCGCCGGCGTGGTCAGTTGGCGGCTGATCTAAGCGGCATGCGCGCGTTGCCAATAGCCGCAAAAATCCACCGACGGCTTGCATCGCAATGCCAGATCGATCACGCCGTAGACCTGCTCGCCGTTGCTGACGCGGCGCAGATCCTCGCGCCAAGCGGCCTCCTGCGCGTAGCGCACGAGATAAGGCCCGGCGATATGGTGGTGATGGCCGATTTCGCCGCGACGCAGGCGGGAGAAGTAGGATTCCGCTCCGTTGGTGCAGGCGTCGTCGATGCTATAGCCCGCCTGGTGGTTGATCCGCTGCATGGCAAAGCCGGCGTGCAGCGGGTTCCAGGCGGGGCTCTCATCAGCATGAACCGTGGTGCCCTTGACGATCCGCAGACGGATGGCTGCAACGGCGTCGACTTCGCCGGGAAACACCTGCGCCAATGTGCGCCCGCCGCGCTCGCGCATGGCGACGACAACCTGGCGCTTACCCGACTGGTTCTCGGCAAGTCGGCGGTCAATGCGGGCAGTGGCCAGGTTCTCCGGCCGGACGTGGCCGCCGAAATAGGCGCCGTCGATCTCCGCAGTTCGGCCCTCACCGCCGATGCGCAGCCCCTTGACGCTCGACGCCATGGCCTCTCGCAGTTTGTGCGCCAGCACGAACGCCGTCTTGTATTGCACCCCAAGGTCCCGGCAGAAGGCGAGCATGCTCTTGCCTTTGACTTCGTTGCAAAACAGCGCAATGGCCATCAAGTAGGTCCTGAGCGGCAGCTTGTGCCAGGCGAACAGCGTGCCCGAGGTTGCCGAGAAATCAGCGCGACACGCCTTGCAGCGCCAGCGCGGCTGATGCTCCGAACGGCGACAATCGTAGCAAATCTGGCAGCCGCAACCCGGACAGACCGGCTTGCCATCGGTCTCCGGCCATCTCAGGCGTACGAACACGTTTTCCGCGCCGCGGTCGGACATACGCGCAACCTTGGCAACGCTGAGCGAGCGCGCGGCGGCGGAATGTAGAAAATGCTGCGCCATAGAGGATCCCGGCAAGAAAACGTTGCCGAGCATTATCCCCGACATCAGCAAAAAGTACAAGGCCCATCAGGCCGGTGGCGTAAGCTACATAATGGCGGGCAACTGGCCCGCTGCGAGATCAGCGGCCAGCAGTGTTGCAAGGTCGGCCTCGCAGCCGCGCTCATGCGCCAGGGCCAGCAGGTTAACCATCAGACGGCAGGCGGATTTTTCCGGGACCCGCTCGAGCAGCCGGTCAAAGGTCTGTCGGTAGGCGTCTCGCGGAAAGAGCTGGTCGCGGTAGACGAGACCCAGCAGCGCCATCGGTTTGCGCCGTAAAGCGTGGATCACATGGCGATAGTCGACGACATGCGCGCGCTTGCCCGCGGCATCGGCCCGACCGCGGACCAGGGTCATCAGGGGCGTGCCGCCGATGAACAGATCGAGGCGGTCATCGTACAGCCGGGCTCGCAACCGGTGGCCGATCAACCGCGACGGCACGGTGTAGAACACCTTCTTCACGTTGAAAGTGCTCGACGAGGTGACGGTCACGATCGTCTCTTCAAAATCGCAACTGCGGCCGGGCGGCAGGGATTGCAGAGCGGCCCGCTCGGTCTCGATCCGGCGGGTGATGCGGGCATTCTTGCGGCTGACGATACCATCGATGAACGCGCGGTATGCGGCAAGATCGGCAAAGTCGCTGGTCCCGCGCAGCAGCAGGGCATCCTTGATTGCGCTTTTGAAGTGGCCATGCGGGCTCTAGATCGTACCGTTCTCGTGTGCCACGCCGCGATTGTTGCGGGTCGGTTCCATGCCGTAATCGGCGCACAGCGCGTCATACCGGCGGGTCAGGTCTTCGCGCGCGTCCTTGTCGAGATTGCGAAACGCTGCCGACAAACTGTCGCTGCGATGTTCACGCGGTACACCGCCCAACGCCCACAGGGCATTCTGCAAACCTTCCGCCAAAGC
>JAYTQW010000174.1:0-2806 GCA_043746535.1 Rhodospirillales bacterium | reverse complement strand
GAGCCGGTCGCGCGTCAGCACGAAGCCGCCGGGATGGGTGCCGAGCTGGCGCGGAAAGCCGATCAGCGCGCGGGCGATCCGCAGCGCCAGCCGCAGCCGGCGATCGCCGAGGTTGAGGTTGATCTCCCCGGCATGCGCCTCGGTGACACCCTCGTTCGACCAAGCGGACACCTGTGCCGCCAGTGCCGCCGTCACGTCCTCCGGCAGTCCCATTGCGCGGCCGACGTCGCGGATCGCGCCGCGGGCATGGAAGCGCATGACGGTGCAGCACAAAGCCGCCCGCTCGCGGCCATAGCGCGCATACACCCACTGGATCACCTCCTCGCGCCGCTCGCTCTCGAAGTCGACGTCGATATCCGGCGGCTCGCCGCGCTCGGCCGAGATGAAGCGCTCGAACAGCAGGCCGGAGCGCACCGGATCGATCGAGGTCACGCCGAGCACGTAGCAGACGGCCGAGTTGGCGGCGGAGCCGCGCCCCTGGCACAGGATGCCCTGCGAGCGCGCGTGGCGGACGATGCTGTTCACGGTCAGGAAGTAGGGCGCGTAGCCGAGCTGCCCGATCAACGCGAGTTCGTGGCGCAACTGCTCGGCCACGTCCGCCGGCAGCCCATCCGGATAGCGCAGCGGGATGCTGTCGCCGACCGCGCGGACCAGGGCCTGCTGCGGCGTCTCCCCCGCCACCTCGGCCTCGTCCGGATACTGGTAGCGCAGTTCCGACAGGCTGAAGCGGCAGCGTTCGGCGATCTCGACCGTGCGCTGCAGCGCCTCGGGGTAGGCCGCGAACAGGCGCCACATCTCCTCGGCCGGCTTGAGATGGCGGTCCGCGAACCGCTCGCGCCGGAAGCCGAGGCCCTCGATCGTGCTCTTCTCGCGGATACAGGTGACGACGTCCTGCAGGATGCGCCGGCCCGGCTCGTGGAACAGCACGTCGCCGGTCACCACGGCCGGCACGCGCGTGGCCTGCGCCAGGTCGTGCAGCCGCCGCAGCCGCACCTGGTCGCCCGGCCGCCGGCGCAGCGACAGCGACAGGTGGCAGCGGCCGGCAAAGCTCGCCTGCATCCGCCTGAGCTCGACCTCGAGACGCGCGTCTGGCGCATCCGGCAGCAGGATAAGCAACAGGCCCTCGCCCAGGCCGGCCAGGTCCTTCCAGGCGAGATCGCAGCCGCCCTTGCCGGCACGACCCTTGCCCAGGGTCAGCAGGCGGCACAGCCGCGCGTAGCCGGGCCGGTCGATCGGATAGGCCAGCAGCGGCAGGCCATCGCTCAGCGCGATGCGGCAGCCGACGACGAGGCGGATGCCGGCCTCCTGCGCCCGCGCGTGCGCCCGCGCGATCCCGGCGAGCGTGTTGCGGTCGGTGATCGCCATGCTCTCGAAGCCGAACGCCCTGGCTTGCAGCAGCAGCTCCTCGACATGGCTGGCGCCGCGCAGGAAGGAGTAGTTCGACGTGACCTGCAGTTCGACGTAATCGGGCATGGCCGCCAGCTACTCGGCGTTCGGATGCCGGTGATGGCTGGTCGACGGCGCGGCGGCGTCGGGCTTCTTCATGAGCACATAGCCGCTTCGTTGCAGGTGGCTCACCAGCCGCTCGGCGGTGATCCGGGCCATGGCGCCGTCGGCGTGGCGGACACGCTTGCGGCCGTCGTAGCGCAGCGCGAATGACAGGCTCTGCTCGACCTCCTCCGCACTTGCCGGGCGCAGGCCGCCGGTGTCGCCGTCGCGGGTGTCGCCGTCGCGGGTGTCGTCGTCGCGGGTGTCGTCGTGCATGGGAATGAGCCGATCAGAACAAGCCGTGAAGAAACCAGGCCAAGCCGCCTGTGCCCGGCGCGATGCCGTCGCCCTGCCGGAACAGCCAGAAGCGCCGTCCGGCCTGGTCCTCGACCGTCCAGTAGTCGCGCACGGCGACAAGCTCGGCGGGGCGCCGCCACCACTCGCCGGTGATGCGTTCGGGTCCGTCCGCGTGCAACACGCGATGGCGCACCCGCCGCCAGGTGAACGCCTTCGGCGGATGGTCGGGCAGCATCGCCAGCGCCTCGATCGGCTCCGGCCGGTCGAGCAGGCGCACCGGACGCGGCCAGGGCGAGTGCCCCGCGTCCGGCGGCAGCGGCGCCGACACCGATACTGGGACCGCCCGCTGCGAGCGTTCCGGGACATCGCTCTCGACAGATTGCAGCCGATACACCTTGTCCGCACCGAGCCGGTTCACCAGCCGGTCGATCAGCGCCGACAGGTCGGCCTCGTCCGTCTCCCCGGATGCCAGGCCGCCGCTGCGCTGTGCGTAGGCGAGCGGCTCCACCAGCGGCAGCACCAAGCGCATGGCCTCCACCCCCGGTCCCGGATCGACCTGCTCGATCCGCTCATCGAGCAGCCGCGCCAGATGGCGCCCGTCGCGCACCGGCCTGGCGGTGCCGATGCGGATCACCTGGACCGTCGCGTCGACCCGCTCGAACACCAGGTCCAGCCGTCGCGCGCCCTCGCCGCGCCGCTCCAGCACCGCGCAGACCTCGGCCACCAGCACCAGGATGACGGCGGTAAAGGCCTCCGGCGTCGAGAGTGGCTCGACAAAGCCGCGGCGGATCGCAATCGTCGCCGGCGGCAACACCGGTTGAATCGGCTCCCCCACCCGGCCGAGCGCCTGGTCGAGCCGGGTCATCACCGCATGGCCGAAGCGCCGGGCCAGCGGGCCGCGCGGCGTGCTCGCCAACTGCCCGACGCGGTCGAGGCCAAGACGGCGCAGCCCGTCCGCCGTGCTCCGGCCGATCCGCAGCGCGTCGACCGGGAGCGGGGCGAGGGCATCGGCCTGGCCGCC
>JAYTQW010000173.1:0-4941 GCA_043746535.1 Rhodospirillales bacterium | reverse complement strand
ACGCCGCCAACGTATCCCTTCCTATACCCGATGCAACTGTCAATGAACGCCAGCGTTACTCACGCCAGATGAAGTATAAGACCGAAACCACCACGGGGCGGCTCTCGTGAAAGGCGTTTTAGACAGGCTTGAACGCACTGTCAACGTGTTGACACAAACTACAGGCAAACACCTAACTCACTTGAAATACTATATTTTTAGCCATACTGGCACTCTGCCGACCAAAATCCCTCTTCAGAAAGCTTCGCAGCCACGTCCTGCGAGAATAGCATGACGGAGGGGGTTGCCCCCCCTCCACACGCACGCGTCGCTACGCCACTGCCGGGTCGGCTGCCAAATTCTTCAGTTCCAGGCCATCGTCGCCGACACTGACCCGCACGGTGTCGCCATCGTGGATGCTGCCCTCAAGCAGCCGCCCGGCAAGCGCATTCTGCAAGCTGCGCTGGATCACCCGCTTCAGCGGCCGCGCGCCATAGACCGGGTCGTATCCCTCGTTGGCAAGCCAATCCACCGCCTCGGATGCCAGTTCCAAGGTGATGTGGCGGTCGTCCAGCAACTGCCGCAGCCGCGCCAACTGGATGTCCACCACCGTCGCCATGTCGCCGCGGGCCAGGCGGCGGAACAGGATCACGTCGTCCAGGCGGTTCAGGAACTCCGGCCGGAAGTGCTCGCGCACCACCCGCATCACCTGCCCATAGGCCAACGCAAGGTCCGCCCCGTCCGGCTGCTGCGACAGCACCTCGCTGCCCAGGTTGCTGGTCAGCACGATGATGACATTGCGGAAATCGACCGTCCGCCCCTGCCCGTCGGTCAGCCGGCCGTCGTCCAGCACCTGCAACAGGATGTTGAACACGTCCTCATGCGCCTTCTCGACCTCGTCGAACAGGATCACCTGATACGGCCGCCGGCGCACCGCCTCGGTCAGCACACCGCCCTCGTCGTAGCCGACATAGCCGGGGGGCGCTCCGATCAGGCGGGAGACGGCGTGCTTCTCCATGAACTCGCTCATGTCGATGCGCACCATGGCGCGGTCGTCGTCGAACAGGAACCCGGCCAGCGCCTTGGCCAGCTCGGTCTTGCCGACGCCGGTCGGGCCCAGGAACAGAAAGCTGCCGATCGGGCGGTTCGGGTCCTGCAACCCGGCCCGCGCGCGCCGCACCGCGTCGGAGACGGCGCGCAGCGCCTCCTCCTGGCCGACCACCCGCTTGCGGAGTTCGTCCTCCATGCGCAGCAGCTTGGCGCGCTCCCCCTCCAGCATCCGGTCCACCGGCACGCCGGTCCAGCGCGACACCACGCCGGCGATGCTCTGCTCGGTCACCGCCTCGTTGACCAATCGCCCATCGCTCGGCGTCGTTTCCTGCTGGCGCTCCAGATCGGGGATGACGCCATACAGCAGCTCGCTGGCCCGGCCCAGATCGCCGCGCCGCTGCGCCATCTCGACCTCGCTGCGGGCTTGGTCCAGCCGCTCCTTGATCTTCTGCGTGGTGGCGAGCGTGTCCTTTTCGGCTCGCCAGACGCGGGTCATCTGGTCGGCGCGCTCCTCCAGGCCGGCCAGTTCCTGCTCCAGCTTGCCCAGCCGGTCGCGGCTGCCGGCGTCGTCCTCACGCTTCAGCGCCTCGCGCTCGATCTTGAGCTGCATCACGCGGCGGTCGAGCTCGTCCAGCTCCTCCGGCTTGCTGTCCACCTCCATGCGCAGCCGGCTGGCCGCCTCGTCCATCAGGTCGATCGCCTTGTCGGGCAGGAAGCGGTCGGTGATGTAGCGGTTGGACAGCGTCGCGGCGGCGACGATGGCGGCGTCGGTGATGCGCACGCCGTGATGGAGTTCGTACTTCTCCTTGATGCCGCGCAGGATGCTGATGGTGTCGGCCACCGTCGGCTCGCCCACGAACACCGACTGGAAGCGCCGCGCCAGCGCCGCGTCCTTCTCGATATACTTGCGGTACTCGTCCAACGTGGTGGCGCCGACGCAATGCAGCGTGCCGCGCGCCAGTTCCGGCTTGAGCAGGTTGGAGGCGTCCATCGCCCCGTCGGCCTTGCCGGCGCCGACCAGCGTATGCATCTCGTCGATGAACAGCACCACCTCGCCGGCGGCATGCTCGATCTCCTGCAACACCGCCTTCAGCCGCTCCTCGAACTCGCCACGGTACTTGGCGCCGGCGACCATGGCACCGAGGTCGAGCGCCAGCACGCGCTTGCCACGCAGCGACTCCGGCACGTCGCCGTTGACGATGCGCTGCGCCAAGCCCTCGACGATGGCGGTCTTGCCCACGCCCGGCTCGCCGATCAGCACCGGGTTGTTCTTGGTGCGGCGGGCCAGCACCTGGATGGTGCGGCGGATCTCCTCGTCGCGGCCGATCACCGGGTCCAGCTTGCCCTCGCGCGCCATGTCGGTCAGGTCGCGGGCGTATTTCTTCAGCGCGTCGAAATTGCTCTCCGCCGCCTGGCTGGTGACCTTGCGGCCCTTGCGGATGTCGGCCACGGCGCGATCCAGGCTTTGCGCGGTGACGCCAGCCGTGGCGAGTGCGCGTGCCGCCGGCGTGTCGCTGGCGGCGATGGCCAGCAACAGCCGGTCCTGCGCCACGAACTCGTCGCCGGCCTTGGTCGCCGCCTGCTGGGCGGCGTCCAGGATGCGCACCAGGGACGGCGTGATCTGTGGGGTGGAGGCGCCGCTGCCCTGTACCTTCGGCAACTTGGCGAGTTCGGCCGCAAGCGCCGCGCGTGGCGGCTTGTCGTCGCCGCCAGCGGCGCGGATCAGCCCGGCGGCGGCGCCCTCGTCATCGTCCAGCAGCGCCTTGAGCAGGTGCTCGGGCGTCAGTTGCGGATGGAAGTCGCGGATGGCGATGGTCTGCGCGGCCTGGATGAACCCGCGCGCGCGGTCGGTGAATTTCTCGATGTCCATGTCCTGTCCCTTATTCCAAGGCGACCGGACGAGACCGCCCCATAAGAGGCAGCGGCCTCGTCGATCGCCTTGAAATGGTCAGGCATCGGGCACGCCTCAAGGGCTGCCCGGTGACGCATGCCGATTAGATGACGTGGAACAAATAGAGCAGGATGATGATCGGGATCGGCAGTCCGACCAGCCAGAGCAGGGCGCCACGCATGTTCGTTTCTCCTTCAGGATTGAGTTGAAGGGGCAAACGCTACGCGGGTGTGACGGTTCCGACGCCCTCCGGCAGCAGCCTCAGGCGGTCCGGGGCCGCCACATCCCGGTCAGCCGCCCGCGCAGCTTGCCGATCCGGCCCACCTCCGCCAGCCGCCGGTCGAGGAATGCCAGCGTCTCGGCATCGTCCTCGCTCCAGTCGCGCAGCCAGAACAGCAGGGTCGCGCCATAGACCCCGGTCAGGATCGCGCGCTTGGTGTACCAACTGAAATCGGCCGAGCGGTCGCCCGCCGCGTGCCAGATCGCGTCCACCGTCCGCGCGGTGATGCGCGCCGCCGTCCCGGCCCGGCCGGGAACTGCCAGCAGCGCTAAGGCCCGGCGCACCGCCTCGCGCTCCGGCCCGCACTGCCGCAGCCGTAACGCGATCACCGCCCGCACCCGTCGCGAGACGCCGCGATCCGGCAGGTCCGACGCCGCTTCGGCCATGCGCCGGTCGGCCAGGTCGGCATAGGCCTCGACCATGTCGAGCGCGCCGTTCGGGAACAGCAGGCGCGCATCGTCCGGGTCCAGCCCCACCTCGGTCAGGCCGTCGCGCAGCGCCGTCTGCGTCCAGCCGCGCTCGGCCACATGCGGCAGCATGGCCCGCAACGCCGCGTCGCGCTCCGGCGAGCGTTCGATGTCGCCACTCATGTCTCCTGCTCCCTGGTGTCGGCTTCAGCCATTCGTTCCCGTGCGCGCGCAAGTTCCTCGGTGAAGCCGAACCGGGTGAAGTCGGTCATGCGCATCGGGTATAGTATCCCATCCAGATGGTCCGCCTCGTGCTGCACCACGCGGGCGTGGAAGCCGGACGCTCCGCGCGCGAACGCCTCGCCATGCCCGTCGATGCCGGCATAGTGAATGTGCCAGTGACGCGGCACCTCCGCCTGCAGCCCGGGGATCGACAGGCAGCCTTCCCAGCCGGCGCGCAGGTCGTCACCCAGCGGAGTCAGCACCGGATTGATCACTGCGCCGGCCTGCATCTCGCCATCGCTGGCCGCGTCGCCGGCCCGCGTCGCCGTGACGCGGAACACGAACAGCCGCAGCGGCACATGCACCTGCGGCGCCGCCAGCCCGGCGCCGCCGGCATCCTCCATCGTCTCGATCATGTCGGCGATCAGCCTGCGGATCTCCGGCGCGGCTGGGTCCGCCACCGGGTCGGCGCGGGCGAGCAGCACCGGATGGCCCATCCGCGCGATCTTCAAGAGTGTCATGCCGGTTCCTCGCCCATCTGCCCCGACCGAGATAGGGCCTGTAAAAGCCTTTGGCGAGGTGGCGCCCGTGTGCTAGACCGCGCGTCTTCCCGAAGGCATCGCGTCTGAGGGGACCATTTGCGCGCCGAATAGCCGGTGCCCAGTATGACAGGAGAAGGCGGCCAAGTGCAGGTTCTCGTCCGCGACAACAATGTCGACCAGGCGCTCAAGGCGCTCAAGAAAAAGATGCAGCGCGAAGGCATCTTCCGCGAAATGAAGCTTCGCCGGCACTTCGAGAAGCCGTCCGAGCGCCGCGCCCGCGAGGCAGCCGAAGCCGTCCGCCGCGCCCGCAAGATGGAGCGCAAGCGCCTGGAGCGCGAAGGCTTCTAATCCTCACTACCTACAAGCCGGGCTAAAAGCGGGGCAAGGTGGCGGCGATCAGGGCCGCTACGTTGCCCTGCCCCTGGGCCATTAGTGCGGCGACCACCTGCTGGCGGTCCAGCACGCTGCGGTTCTGGCTCATCTTCCATTGCGCCTCGACCCGCTCCGCCCGCAGCCGGAAGGCGCGGATGCCGCGCAGCATTCCCGCCATGAACGCCGGCGGCGCTGTCG
>JAYTQW010000172.1:0-9989 GCA_043746535.1 Rhodospirillales bacterium | reverse complement strand
TTTACGCTCGCACCACGCGCTAAACGTTTGTATGACCAGCGCACGCAGTGTCCTGGGAGACGTGACATGGTCGAGCGCATGCTGAAGTTCGTCGATGTGGCCCAGCAGACGCCCGACAAGCGTGCGGCGGCGATCCGGCGTGCCGACTTCACCGAGATCTACGCCGATTTCGACCAGTCTCGCGCCGCCCAGCAATCCAGCCGGTGCAGCCAGTGCGGCGTGCCGTTCTGCCAGGTGCATTGCCCGCTCTCCAACAATATCCCGGACTGGCTGAAGCTGACTGCCGAGGGGCGGCTGGAGGAGGCGTATGAAATCAGCAGCGCCACCAACAACTTCCCGGAGATCTGCGGCCGCATCTGCCCGCAGGATCGGCTATGCGAGGGCAACTGCGTCATCGAACGCGACTTCGAGAGCGTCACCATCGGCGCGGTCGAGCGCTACATCACCGACACCGCGTTCGAGCGCGGCTGGGTGAAGGTGCCGAAGCCGAAGCATGAGAACGGCATCTCCGTGGCCGTGATCGGCGCCGGTCCGGGTGGGTTGGCGGCGGCGGAGATGCTGCGCCGGCAGGGCTACACGGTGCATGTCTATGACCGCTACGACCGCGTGGGCGGCCTGATGATCTACGGTATCCCCGGCTTCAAGCTGGAGAAGGAGATCGTCGTCCGCCGCTGGAAGCTGCTGGAGGACGCCGGGATCGTGTTCCACCTCGGCGTCGCTGTCGGCGCCGACATCACCCTGGCCGAGTTGCGCGGCCAATACGCCAGCGTGCTGATCGCCACCGGCGTCTATAAGCCACGTGACATTGGCGGCCCCGGCTCCGGCCTGCCCGGCATCGTGCCGGCGCTCGACTTCCTCACCACCTCCAACCGCCAGGGCCTCGGCGACGACGTGCCGGCGTTCGCGTCCGGCGCGCTGAACGCCGCCGGCAAGAACGTGGTGGTGATCGGCGGCGGCGACACCGCGATGGATTGCGTGCGCACCGCCGTGCGCCAGGGCGCCGCGTCGGTGAGATGCCTGTACCGCCGTGATCGCGCCAACATGCCCGGCTCGCTGCGGGAGGTGAAGAACGCCGAGGAGGAGGGCATCGAGTTCGTCTGGCTGACCAGCCCGGAGGCGTTCCTGGGCGACGGGCATGTGACCGGCGTGCGCGCCGCGCGGATGCGGCTGGGGATGCCCGATGCCTCCGGCCGCCAGTCGGTCGAGGCGGTCGAGGGCAGCCACTTCACCGTGCCGGCCGATCTGGTCATCAAGGCGCTCGGCTTCGATCCCGAAAACCTGCCGCAGGCGTTCGACACGCCGGAACTGGTGGTCAGCCGCTGGGGCACGCTGAAGGTCGATCACCGCACCTTCATGACCAGCCTGCCCGGCGTGTTCGCCGCCGGCGACATCGTGCGCGGCGCCAGCCTGGTGGTTTGGGCGGTGCGCGACGGACGCGACGCGGCGGCGCAGATGCACGCCTACATGCGGCATACCCCGGCCCTGGCCGTGGCGGCGGAGTGATGACGATGGACCTGATCGCGGAGTCCGAGGATTTCGTCGCCGCGTGGCACGCCAATGCCGCCCGGCTGCACCAGACATACGATCCGTCGATGGAGCACGATGCCTGCGGCGTCGGCTTCGTGGCGGCGCTGGATGGCCAGAAGCGGCGCGACATCGTGCAGGCCGGCATCGACGCCCTGCGTGCGGTCTGGCATCGCGGCGCCGTGGACGCCGACGGCAAGACCGGCGACGGCGCCGGCATCCACATCGAGATCCCGCAGGACTTCTTTGCCGAAGCGGTCGAGCGCGGCGGCCATAAGCTGATGCCGGGCGTCATGGGTGTGGGCCAGGTGTTCCTGCCGAAGACCGACCTCGGCGCGCAGGAGCGGTGCCGGCAGATCGTCGAGACCGAGATCCTGCAATTCGGCTATCACATCTATGGCTGGCGGCAGGTGCCGATCAACGTCGACTGCATCGGCGAGAAGGCCAACGCCACCCGTCCCGAGATCGAGCAGATCATGATCTGGAACGCGCCAGGCCATGACGAGGCGGATTTCGAGCGCGACCTGTACGTGATCCGCCGCCGCATCGAGAAGCAGGCCATCGCGGCACAGGTGCCGGAACTCTACTTCTGCTCGCTGTCATGCCGCTCGATCATCTACAAGGGCATGTTCCTGGCCGAGAGCCTGGCCGATTTCTACCCCGACCTGCTCGACCTGCGCTTCGTCAGCCGGTTCGCGATCTACCACCAGCGCTACTCGACCAACACCTTCCCGACCTGGCGGCTGGCGCAGCCGTTCCGCATGTTGGCCCATAACGGCGAGATCAACACCGTCACCGGCAATATCAACTGGATGAAGAGCCACGAGACGCGGCTCTCGGCGCCGGGCCTCGACCGCTACATGGACGACATCAAGCCGGTGATCCAGGCTGGCGGGTCCGACACCGCCACGCTGGACAACGTGTTCGAGGTGCTGGTCCGCGCCGGGCGCGACGCGCCGATGACCAAGGCGATGCTGATCCCCGCCAGCATCGGCCAGGACGCCACCATGAAGACGGCGCACCGCGACATGTTCCTCTACTGCAACGCGGTGATGGAGCCATGGGACGGCCCCGCCGCCATCTGCGCCACCGATGGGCGCTGGGTGATCGCCGGCCTGGACCGCAACGGCCTGCGCCCGCTGCGCTACACCATCGGGCGCAACGCCATGCTGGTGGTCGGCAGCGAGGCCGGCATGGTGCGCTTCGACGAGACCGACGTGATCGAGAAGGGCCGCGTCGGCCCCGGCCAGACCATTGCGGTCGACCTGGATGCGGCGCGCTTCTACGGCGATGAGGAGATGAAGGACGTGCTGGCCGCGCGCCAACCGTTCGGCGAATGGGCGCGCCACATCCGCAGCATCGACGACATCATCAAGGCCGATGTGGTCGAGCCGGTGCTGTACGAGGACGAGGCCCTGCGCCGCCGCCAGCTCGCGGTCGGCACCACCATCGAGGAGCTGGAGATGATCCTGCACCCGATGGTGGAGGACGGCGCCGAGGCGATCGGCAGCATGGGCGACGACACGCCGATCGCGGTGCTGTCGGAGAAGTACCGTGGCCTGCACCACTACTTCCGGCAGAACTTCGCGCAGGTCACCAATCCGCCGATCGACAGCCTGCGCGAGAGCCGGGTGATGAGCCTGAAGACCCGGCTCGGCAACCTCGGCAACGTGCTGGACGAGGATGCCGCGCAGTTCCACCTGCTGCAACTCGACAGCCCGGTGCTCTCGAACGCCGAGTTCGCCGCCATGCGCGCGACCATGGGCGCGACTGTCTGCGTGGTCGACTGCACCTTCCCGGTGGCCGACGGCGAGGGCGGGCTGCGCGCCAGCCTGGAGCGCATCCGGCGCGAGGCGGAGGAGGGCGTTCGGGCCGGCTGCGCGCACCTGATCCTGACCGACGAGGCGATGTCGGAGTCGCGTGCGCCGATCCCGATGATCCTGGCCACCGGCGGCGTCCACACGCATCTGGTGCGGACCTCGCTGCGCACCTTCACCAGCCTCAACGTGCGCAGCGCCGAGTGCATGGACGTGCATTACTTCGCCGTGCTGATCGGCGTCGGCTCCACCACGGTCAACGCCTACATGGCGCAGGAGAGCATCGCCGAGCGGCACCGGCGCGGCCTGTTCGGCAAGCTGACGCTGAAGGAAGCCGTCGGACGCTACAAGAAATCGGTCGACAAGGGCCTGCTCAAGACCATGTCGAAGATGGGCATCTCCGTGGTCTCCTCCTATCGCGGCGGCCTCAACTTCGAGGCGATCGGCCTGTCGCGCGCCCTGGTCGCCGAGTTCTTCCCCGGAATGCAGTCGCGCATCTCCGGCATCGGCCTGTCCGGCATCGCTCGCAAGATGCTCGACCTGCACCACCACGCCTGGACGGCGGACCAACTGACGCTCGGCGTGGGCGGCCTGTACAAGCTGCGCCGCCGTGGCGAGACGCACGCCTTCGACGGCGGCCTGATCCACATGTTGCAGGAGGCGGTTGCCTCCGACAGTTTCCAGTTGTTCCGCCGCTACAGCGACGCGGTGCGCCGGATGCCGCCGGTGGCGCTGCGCGACCTGCTCGACTTCCGTACCGACACCGTGCGGCCGGTGCCGGTGGACGAGGTGGAAAGCGTCACCGAAATCCGCAAGCGGCTGATCGCGCCGGGCATCAGCCTGGGCGCGCTCAGCCCGGAGGCGCACGAGACGCTGTCGATCGCGATGAACCGCATCGGCGCCCGCAGCGACAGCGGCGAAGGCGGCGAGGACCCGGCCCGCGCCACGCCGCGCGCCAACGGCGACAATGCCTCCTCCGCAATCAAGCAGATCGCGTCTGGACGCTTTGGCGTCACCGCCGAATACCTGAACGCCTGCCGCGAGATCGAGATCAAGGTGGCGCAGGGCGCGAAACCCGGCGAGGGCGGGCAGTTGCCCGGCTTCAAGGTGACCGGCCTGATCGCCAAGCTGCGCCACGCGACTCCGGGCGTCATGCTCATCAGCCCGCCGCCGCACCACGACATCTACTCGATCGAGGACTTGGCGCAGCTCATCTATGACCTCAAGCAGATCAACCCCACCGCCTATGTCTGCGTGAAGCTGGTCGCGCGCAGCGGCATCGGCACCGTGGCGGCTGGCGTGGCCAAGGCGAAGGCCGATGCCATCCTCATCAGCGGCCACTCCGGCGGCACCGGCGCCAGCCCGCAGACCTCGGTGAAATACGCCGGCCTGCCATGGGAGATGGGGCTCTCAGAGGCGCATCAGGTGCTGATGCTGAACCGGCTGCGCCACCGCGTACGCCTACGCACCGATGGCGGCCTCAAGACCGGGCGCGACGTGGTGATCGCGGCGATGCTGGGGGCGGAGGAGTTCGGCATCGGCACCGCGTCCTTGGTGGCCATGGGCTGCATCATGGTGCGCCAGTGCCACAGCAACACCTGCCCGGTCGGCGTCTGCACGCAGGACGAGGCGTTGCGCGAGAAGTTCGCCGGCACGCCGGAGAAGGTCATCAACCTGTTCAGCTTCATCGCCGAGGAGGTGCGCCAGATCCTGGCATCGCTCGGAATGCGCAAGCTGACCGACGTAATCGGGCGCACCGACATGCTGCACCAGGTCAGCCGAGGGTCGGAGCTGCTCGACGACCTCGACCTGAACCCGTTGCTGGTACAGGCCGATCCGGGGCCGTATGCGCGCTACTGCACGCTCGATGCGCCGAACCCGGTGCCGGAGACGCTGGACGCGCAGATGATCGAGGATGCGGCGGCATCGTTCGCGCGCGGCGAGAAGATGCAGCTTCAGTACAACGTCCGCAACACGCACCGCGCCATCGGCACCAAGCTGTCCGGCCAGATCGTGCGCAAGTATGGCATGCGCGGGCTGCAGCCGGGCCACATCACCGTGCGCCTGCGCGGCAACGCCGGCCAGTCGCTCGGCGCGTTCGGCGTGCAGGGGTTGAAGCTGGAGGTGTTCGGCGACGCCAACGACTATGTCGGCAAGGGCCTGTCGGGCGCCACCATCGTCGTGCGCCCGGCACCGTCGTCGGCACTGGTCAGCCAGCACAACACCATCATCGGCAACACCTGCCTGTATGGCGCTACCGCCGGCGAACTGTTCGCGGCCGGGCAGGCAGGCGAGCGGTTCGCGGTGCGCAACTCCGGCGCTGTCGCGGTCATCGAAGGCGCCGGCTCCAACGCCTGCGAGTATATGACCGGCGGCACCGTGGTGATCCTGGGCGCCATCGGCGATAATTTCGGCGCCGGCTTCACCGGCGGCATGGCGTTCGTCTATGACCCCGAGCAGCAATTCGCCACCCGCGCCAACCCGGACACGCTGACCTGGCAGCGCATCGGAAGCGCGCATTGGGAGTCGGTGCTGAAGGGTCTGGTCGAACGCCACGTGACCGAGACCAACAGCCGCTACGCCCGCGCCATGGTGCTTGACTGGCAACGCAGCCTGCCGCATTTCTGGCAGGTGGTGCCGAAGGAGTTCGTGAAATACCTCCCGGTCGGGCTGAGCGACGAGGCGGAGGCGTTGCGGGCGTAACCCTACCGCCCGATCAGCGGCGCGCCCTCGCTCTCGTCCTTCAACGCCACCCCGCTCAGCCCACGTGCGCGGGCGGCAGTCAGCAACCAGACCAGCTTGGCCGCGGCGCTCGCCGCGTCCAGTCCGTTCGGCTGGATGTTGGAGATGCAGTTGCGCGCGGCATCGTTCGTCACTCCCGGCTGCGGCTGCCAAGTGATGTAGATGCCAAGGCTGCTCGGCACCGACAGGCCAGGCCGCTCGCCGATCAGCACCGCGACCGCCGCCACCCCCAGCGCGCGCGCCACGGCGTCGCCCAGCGCCACCCGCGCCTGGGTCGCCACCACGCACACGAAGCGGAACCCCGCCGCCCGCAGCATGGGGGTTGCCGCCGCGATCACCGCCGGACCCTGCTCCAGCACCGCCGCCGGCGACAGTCCATCGGCCAGCACCAGCACCAGATCGACGTCCGCCACCGGCTGCAACCGCGACCCCTCGGACAGCGTGCGCCCCAGGTCTGGCCGGCGCAGGTAGCTGGCGCGGTCCGGCGCGGCGCTCGCGACCACCGCCACCTCGCCCAGCGCCGCGACCAGGGCGGCGACATCCAGCGGCCGATGCACCGCGTCGCGCGCCTGGGCGTGCGCCTCGGCCATCGCCAGCACCTCGCGCGTCGGCAGGCTGACGCCGGTGCGGCCCAATGCTATGCGCGCCGGGGTGTGCGCCCGCCAGCCGCTCCACGGGTCCGGCACGATCCCGCTCATGCGACGGCCCCTCTCATGCAACAGCACTCACGTGCTCGATCAGCCGGTGCCGCGCGCCCGGTGTGGCCAGCCGCCCGTCCGGGCGCAGCATGTCCATGCGCTCCAGCCACGCCTCGAACTCCGGCGCCCGCTTCAACCCGAACACTTCGCGCACATACAGCGCATCGTGGAACGAGGTGGACTGATAGCCCAGCATCACGTCGTCCGCCCCCGGCACGCCCATGATGTAGGTGACCCCCGCCGCCGCCAGCAGTGTCACGCAGGTGTCCATGTCGTCGGCATCGGCCTCGGCATGGTTGGTGTGGCAAACGTCGCACCCCAGCGGCAGCCCGAGCAGCTTGCCGCAGAAATGGTCCTCCAGCGCCGCGCGGATGATCTGCTTGCCGTCATACAGGTATTCCGGCCCGATGAAGCCGACCACGGTGTTGACCAGCAGCGGCGAGTATGCCCGCGCCACCCCGTAGGCGCGCGCCTCCAGCGTCTGCTGGTCGACGCCGTGATGCGCTCCCGCCGACAGCGCGGAGCCTTGGCCGGTCTCGAAATACATCGCGTTCTGCCCAACCGTGCCGCGCCCCAGCGTCCGCGCCGCATCCGCCGCCTCACGCAGCAAAGCGAGGTTGACGCCGAACGACGCATTCGCGCCCTCGGTCCCGGCGATGGACTGGAACACCAGATCGGTCGGCACGCCGGCGTTCATCAACTCCATCGCCGTGGTCACATGGGTCAGCACGCAGGCCTGGGTCGGGATCGCCAGCCGGGCGATGATGTCGTCCAGCATGTGCAGCAGCCGCGCGATCACCGCCGGGCTGTCGCTGGCCGGGTTGATGCCGATCACCGCGTCGCCGCTGCCATACATCAGCCCGTCGATGATGCTGGCCGCCACCCCCTTCGGATCGTCCTGCGGGTGGTTCGGCTGCAGCCGCACCGCCATGGTGCCGGGCAGGCCGATGGTGTTGCGGAACCGCGTCACCACCCGGCATTTGCGCGCCGCCAGGATCAGGTCCTGGTTGCGCATGATTTTGCTGACGGCCGCCGCCATCTCCGGCAGCAGCCCCGCCGCCAGCGCCGCCAGCGCCTCGCCGGTCGCGGCCTCCCCCAGCAGCCAGTCGCGCAGGCCGCCCACAGTCAGGTGCGAAACCTGCGCGAACGCCGCCGCGTCATGGCCGTCGAGCAACAGCCGCGTTACCTCGCACAGCTCGTACGGCACCACCGCCTCATGCAGGAACACCGACAGCGGCAGGTCGGCCAGGCACAGCCGGGCGGCGACACTCTCCGCCGCCGAGCGGGCGGCGATGCCGGCCAGCGCGTCGCCCGAGCGCAGCGGTGTCGCCCGTGCCATCACCTCGCGCAGGTCGGCAAAGCGGAAAAGAGTGGCGCCCACGGCTTGCTGATAGCCCATCGCCCCAAAACCCCCGGTTTTCCGCACCGCAGCGCTTTGCCCATCGCCCGCCACTGGGCTAAGAGCGCGTCATGCGTTTCCTGCACCATCTTCCGCTATCGCCATATTGCCGCAAGGTCCGTCTCGTGCTGGCGGAAAAGCGGCTGCCGTTCGAGTTGCGGGTGGAAAAGGTGTGGGAGCGGCGCGACGCCTACCTGCTGATGAACCCGGCGGCGACGGTGCCTACCCTGTTGGAGGACAGCGGCCTCGCGGTGCCCGACAGCCAGGTGATCTGCGAGTACCTGGACGAGGCCTATCCCGACACGCCGATGCTGGGCCACACCTTGGGCGAGCGGGTCGAGGTGCGGCGGCTGGTCGCCTGGTTCGACGGCAAGTTCGACGACGAGGTGACGCGCCACCTGGCCGACCAGAAATACATGAAGCGCCTGGCCGGACGCGGCCAGCCGGACGCGGCGGCGCTGCGCATGGGTTATGCGGCGCTGCGCGACCACCTGCCCTATATCGGCTGGCTGGCGGAGACGCGGACCTGGCTCGCCGGCAACAGCATCTCGCTGGCCGACTTCGCCGCCGCCGCCCATCTCTCGGTGCTGGACTTCCTGGGCGACGTGGACTGGACCCTCAGCCCCTCGGCGCGCGAGTGGTACGCCCGCGTGAAATGCCGCCCCAGCTTCCGCGCGCTGCTCGCCGACCGCGTGCCAGGGACGGCGCCGCCGGAGCACTACGCAAACCTGGACTTCTAGAGCATCATCCGACCGAACGGGATCACCCGTCGGATAAAGATGCTCACTAAAACAAAGACCTAGAGCATTTTCCGTGCACCTATCGGCGCGGATCATGCTCTAGGACGGCTTCTTCCATTCGCCCTGTATCAGCCCGCACGACGCCGACCCGCAGCGAACGAAGCACTTCTTTTTGCCACGAGAAGCAAAAACCCTCTCCACTACAGCGCAGGGTGAGGTAAACATTCCTATTGCGGCTTGACATAAGCTGCGTGATGTGTTCTTTGTTTGTTCGTGTCCCTCCCGCTCCCCGCACCCGCACCAAGCCTCTCGCAGCGTCTGGCGATGATCGTCCAGTCGCTGCGCGACGCCATCGCCGCCCACGCGGCGCGCGACCGCGCGGCGGTGGCCGTGGCGTGGCTGGTGTGGCCCTACCTGCACCGCCTGGCGACGCGCTTCACAGCCCTGGTGACGCGAGTGCAGGCCGGCAAGGTGGTGGTGGTGGTGGCGCGGGCTACGGGCAGGCCGCGTGCCGGGCCCCTGGTACAGCGCCCCCGGCCCCCTGGCCTGCCGCAAGGCTTCGCCTGGCTGGCCCGCCTCGCTCCCAGCATCCTGCCGCTGCGCAGTCAGGTGTGCCACCTGTTGGGCGACCCTGAGTTGGCCGCCCTGCTGGCCGCCACCCCGCAAGCCGGGCGCATCCTGCGCCCGCTGTGCCGGATGCTGGGCATCGTGGCGGGGGAGGACTTCCCGTCAACACTGTTCGACCCGCCTCACCCGCCGCGACCGCCCGCCCAGACACTATCCGCGCCGGATCCGCCCGCAGACTCACCATCGCCCGCACCGGAGCCGCAATCGCCAGCCCCTGTGCGGCCACTCTCCAGGCGTCTCGCGCGACGCTATCGGCCCGTGTTCAGAACGCTGCCTGCGTAAACAAGATTGCCCACGTCTACGATGTTACGATAAAAAAACATATACCGCGCTGCTGATGGGCCTAGAGCGGGATGCTTTTGGTTTGAATCGGGAGGGGAGGATTTCCGACGCGGTAGAAATCTGATTCAAATGACCGGCCGGTTGGAGGTCGGCGCTGATG
>JAYTQW010000171.1:0-2552 GCA_043746535.1 Rhodospirillales bacterium | reverse complement strand
CCCACCTGCGAGGGCGCGGCGCTGCACCTCCCGCTGCGGCCGGGCAGCGACGTGGCGCTGTGGAACGGGCTGCTGTCGCATCTCGCGCGTACCGTGCCGTGCGACCTGACCCTCCCGGGTGCGGCCGAGGCGGTGGCGGCGGCAACCTCGACCGTCGCCGGGACGGCGGCGGCCTGCGACCTCGACCCCGCCGACGTGGCGGCGTTCTTCGGCCTGTTCGCGCGCACGCAGCGGGTGGTGACACTGTTCAGCCAGGGCGTGAACCAGTCCAGCAGCGGCACCGACAAGGTCAACGCGATCATCAACGCGCATCTGCTGACCGGGCGCATCGGCGGCGGCGCGGGCCCGTTCAGCATCACCGGCCAGCCGAACGCGATGGGCGGGCGGGAGGTCGGCGCGCTCTCGAACCTGCTCGCGGGCCACCTCTCGTTCGACCACGCGCCGGACCTGGAGGCGTTGCGCGCGTTCTGGTCCGCGCCCAACCTCGTCGCCGGGCCAGGGCGCAAGGCGGTCGACCTGTTTCGCGCCATCGGCTGTGGCCAGGTGCGCGCCGTCTGGATCATGGGCACCAACCCGGCGGTCTCGCTGCCCGACAGCGCCGCTGTGCGCGCGGCATTGGCGGCGTGCCCGTTTGTGGCCGTCTCCGACTGCGCCGACGGCACCGACACCCTCGCGCACGCCCATGTGGCGCTGCCGGCGCTGGCCTGGGGGGAGCGCGACGGCACCGTGACCAACAGCGAGCGCGTGATCAGCCGGCAGCGCCCGTTCATGGCGCCGGCCGGCGAGGCGCGGGCCGACTGGCGCATCGTCGCCGGGGTCGCCGCCCGGCTCGGGTTCGGCGCCGCGTTCGCCTGGACCGGCTCGCACGAGGTGTTCGACGAGCACGCCCGGCTGACCGGGCTTGCGACCGGGCGGCGGCGCGTGTTCGACATCTCCGGCCTGGCCGGGATGACCCGCGCCGCCTATGACGCCATGGGCCCGGTGCGCTGGCCGGTGCCGCTCGCGCCTCCGGCCGAGGACGTATTCGCCGCCGGCTACCCGACCGCCGACGGCCGCCCGCGCTTGGTGCCGCTGCGTCACCGCGCGCCGGCCAACGCCGTCTCGGCCGCGTTCCCGTGGCGGCTGTCGACCGGGCGGCTGCGCGACCAGTGGCACACCATGACGCGCACCGGCCTGTCGCCCCGGCTGATGCGTCATCGCCCGGAGCCGTTCGTGGCGGTCCACCCCGATGCCGCCGGCGGGATGGCGGACGGCACGCTGGCCGTCGTCGGCACCGCCCATGGCTCGGCCACGCTGCGGGTGCGGCACGATGCGGGGATGCGGCCGGGCGACCTGTTCGTACCGATGCACTGGACGGACCGCTTCGCCCCCGCCGGCCGGGTCAACGCGGCGGTCAACGCCGTCGTCGACCCGATCAGCGGCCAGCCCGAGTTCAAGCACACGCCGGCCGCCCTGGCCGCCTTCCCCGTCACCTGGTCCGGTTCCGTGCTGGCGCGCGGGCCGATCGATCTCGTCTGGGCCGAATGGCGCGCGTGCTGGCCGATGGCGGGCGGCGTCTGGCGCTGCGAGCTGGCCGGCACGGGCACGCCCGAGGCCGCCTTCGCCCGCGCACGGGCTGCGGCCGATGGCGCCGGCAACTGGACCGTGCTGCGCGATCCGGGCGCCGGCACGTTCGGTGCGGTGCGGCTGCGGGAGGGAGCGTTGCAGGCGGCGGTGACACTGATGCCTGGCACTGGGGCGCCAGGACCAGGCACGCCCGACCGCGACTGGCTGGCGTCCCGGTTCGCGGCGGCGGCGCTGTTGCCCGGCGACCGCCGCGCGCTGCTGGCTGGTCGAAGCGCCACCGGCGGGCCTGCCAGCCCGGTGATCTGTGCCTGCCACGGCGTCGGCCGCGCGGCGATCCTGGACGCGCTCGCCGCGGGTTCCACAGAACTGGTTGCAATCGGAGCCGTGACGAAGGCTGGCACCGGCTGCGGCTCCTGCCGCCCGGAAATCTCGGCCCTGCTTCGGATGGCGCTTGCATAGGGGCTGCGATCTGGCGGGCTGCGATCTGGCGGGCTGCGATCTGGCGGGCTGCGATCTGGCGACCCGAACGACGTGCCGGTGCGCGGGTCGCCACCCCTGCCGTGCCGCGCGCGATCCTAGGGTTGCGAGCCGGAACCATGCCCCGAGCGGGAACCCGAGCGGGGGCCAGAGCGGCGGGAGACGCGGCCGACCGGGGGCGTCCACTCGCCGCGCTGGCGCGCGACCCAGGCGTAGCGCGCATCCTCGTCCAGCAGATGCAGGTGCTCCGACAGCCGGTTGCGCTCCAGCCAGCCGACGGTGGCCTCCAGTTCCCCCAGCGTCATCGCCGCCCGGCTCTTGTTGCCGCTGACCCGTTTCAACACCGCGTTGTAGCGGTGGTACAGCCCTGGACCGGCAAGGCTGCGGCGCGGTGCGGCCGCGCGGCCGGCCTCGTCCTCGACCGCCTGCGTCGCCACCATCTCGCCCAGCCGCGCGCGCAGCCGGCGTTCGGCCACCGACGGCGCCTCCAGCAGCTCCGATTGCGCCGC
>JAYTQW010000170.1:0-6880 GCA_043746535.1 Rhodospirillales bacterium | reverse complement strand
CCGGCGCTCTTGGCCTCGCTGAAGATGTCCTTGATGTCGCTGCCGAGCGACTTGCGTTCCTCCTCCAGCCGTTCGATGCGCTCGATCAGGCTGCGCAGCCGGTCGGCGGCGATGCTGCTGCCCTGGGCGTTGTCCTCGGCGGGCATCTCGGAAGTGGCGGCATCCAGGGCCATGGGCGTCTCGCTCTACTGGTTGGCCGGGCGGAGTAACCCCCACCCGCCATCCCGGTCAATGACCCGGCGATACTTTCGCCATCGCCGCCAGTTGTTCGGCGGTGGCGGGAAGCTGGTGCAGCGCCTGCCATTCCTTGTACGGCATCCCATAGACGATCTCACGCGCGTCGGGATCGGCGAGCGCTACGCCGCGCTCCGACGCCGCCTCGCGGTACCAGCGGCTCAGGCAGTTGCGGCAAAACCCGGCCAGGTTCATCAGGTCGATGTTGGCCACGTCGCCGCGCTCGCGCAGGTGGGCCACCAGGGTGCGGAAGGCGGCGGCCTCCAGCTCGGTGCGAGTCGCGGGATCGATGTCGGGTGCGCTCAAGGTCGTGCTCCATAGGTTGGCGTCACAAGTGGCGTGCCGGTGGGAGCGTCGCCAGCCCCGGCCGGGACAAGGCGGGCGGTGGGTTGCAATCCTGGCCGGACATGACAGTTTCCCGCGCACTTCGACCGATGGTGAAAACAATGTCCGTTCGCCCGAAACTGCGCCGCCGCCGCCGCACCAAGATCATCGCCACCATCGGGCCGGCCAGCTCCACCACCGAGGTGCTGCTGCGGCTGTTGCAGGCGGGGGCCGACGTGTTCCGGCTCAATTTCAGCCACGGCAGCCATGACGACCACGCTGCCCGTTTCGCCATCATCCGCGACCTGGAAAAGCAGGTTGGCCACCCGATCGGCATCCTGGCCGACGTGCAGGGGCCGAAGCTGCGGGTGGGGCGGTTCGGCGGCGGGCGGGTGCAGTTGCAGACCGGCCAGACCTTCACGCTCGACCTCAATCCCACCCCTGGCGACGTGCTGCGGGTGCAGTTGCCGCATCCCGAGATCATCCGCGCCGCCACCATCGGCACCTCGCTGCTGCTCGACGACGGCAAGCTGCGGCTGCGGGTGACGCATGTGCGCGAGAACCAGTTGGAGACCATCGTCGCCGTCGGCGGCCCGCTGTCCGACCGCAAGGGCGTCAACGTGCCCGACACGGTGCTGCCGATCCCGGCGCTGACCGTGAAGGACCGCGAGGACCTGGCGTTCGCGGTCGAGCATGGCGCCGACTACATCGGCCTGTCGTTCGTGCAACGCGCCGAGGACGTGGACGAGGCGCGCGAGCTATCGCACGGCCGCGCCTGGATCATGAGCAAGATCGAGAAGCCGCAGGCGCTGG
Source organism: Rhodospirillales bacterium (assembly GCA_043746535.1). Classification (GTDB taxonomy): domain Bacteria; phylum Pseudomonadota; class Alphaproteobacteria; order Acetobacterales; family Acetobacteraceae; genus CAVRQM01. The sequence continues at coordinate 5,509 of JAYTQW010000170.1, read as the reverse complement.
ACAACCTGGAGGAGATCATCCGCCGCTCCGACGCGGTGATGGTGGCGCGCGGCGACCTGGGCGTGGAGTTGCCGCCCGAGGAGGTGCCGCTGGCGCAGAAGCGCATCATCCGGCTGTCGCGCAGCTATGGCCGCCCGGTGGTGGTGGCGACACAGATGCTGGAGAGCATGATCTCCGCCCCCTCGCCCACCCGCGCCGAGGCGTCGGACGTGGCGACGGCGGTGTTCGACGGTGCCGACGCGGTGATGCTGTCGGCGGAGACGGCGGCCGGGCAGTTCCCGTTCGAGGCGGTCAACATCATGGACCGCATCGTGGCCCGCGTGGAGCAGGACCCCGGCTGGCGCGTCATCATCGAGGCGTCGCGCCCGGAGCCGGAGCACTCCACCGCCGACGCCATGGCCGCCGCCGCGCGGCAGATCGCGCACACCATCGGCGCGGGCGCGATCTGCGCCTTCACGGAGAGCGGCGGCACCGCCCTGCGCATCGCGCGCGAGCGGCCGGAGGCGCCGGTGATCGGCCTGACCGTCTCGCCGCAGACCGCGCGCCGGCTGGCGGTGGTGTGGGGGGTGCATGCGGTGGTGACGCCGGTGACGCACAGCATGACGGAGACGGTCTCACGGGCGTCGCGCGCGGCGATCACCGAGGGGTTTGTCAACGCGGGCGAGAACGTGGTGGTGGTGGCGGGGGTGCCGTTCGGGGTGCCGGGCACGACCAACGCGCTGCGGGTGGCGGTGGCTAAGTAGCGGCTTTCGATAGCGGCTGCTTTGGGGTTTCGTCATCACCGCTGCTATGGCGCAACCATGCGCAGGAAGGGCTTGGCCGGGTCGCTCACCTGCACGACCACGAATTCGGTCGGGCCATCCGGACCGCTGCGGCCGCGCAGGACGACGCCGGCTGGCTCCACGAAGCCCTCGCCGGCATTTACGACCAAGTCTGGCCGGTGGTCCATGAACTCGAGTGTGAAGCGGCCGGTCACGATGTAGCCCATCGGCGAGGCATCGTGGATGTGCCATGGCGTCGTCATCCCGGGCGCGAGCGAGTCATGGTAGATGCGCACCTCCTTCATCGGCCCGTTGGGCACCGCGTCCCTGGACAACTGCCGCAGGATCGGCTCCGGCAAGGCCATCCCCGGCGGCGGCGCGGACTGCGCGTTCGCAAGCTGCGGGATGCAGCATGCCGCCATGACGGCCATCATTGTCAGTCGCATGTCGGAATTTCCTCCCAAGACGGTCGTGTCCTGGGTCCTCTGTACGAGCGCGAACAAGCGGCACCAAGCAGGCTGGCATTGCGGACTGCCGACCTCCGCAGCGCGCGCGGCTGCCGGTGGCGGTTATCGGCCTCACCCCATCCGACGGCGCGGCGCGGCGGCTGCGGTGGTCTGGGGCGTGCGGGCGGTGGGGTGACGCCGGTGACGCACAGCATGACCGAGATGGTGGCGCGGGCTTCGCGCGCGGCGGTCACCGAGATGTTTGTGAACGCGGGCGATAGACGATGTGGCCCATACCGTAAGCTCGCCGCATGTAACACTCGGCGAGTTGCCAACTCCGCACCGGTGTTGCGGTTGCGAATTCTTAGCATCGTTTCTAATCGGTTCATGGGCATAGGCGGCCTTTCCACTGGCAATGGGCATTGATGTACCTGGCCATAGAAGCTTGATGGGTCGTGCGGCCTTCCGTTATCATTGGCGGATGTCGACTCGCGGTACACGCCCTACGCAGCCCGACCTATTGGAGCCAGCAGGGCGGAAGGAATTCCGGACCCACACTGAGTGGCGAGATTGGCTTAACGCGTCCCTGCCGCCGCCCTCTCTCCCCTCGAACGCCCCCTTTGCCCTAGATCTGTTTGCGGGGTGTGGCGGTCTCGCGCTGGGATTTGAGACAGCGGGTATGAGGACCTACGGTTATGAAATGAAGAAGCCTGCCGCTGAAACCTATGCCACCAACCTCGACGGTGGCTGCGATCAGGTTACACTTGAGGTAGGGATGCCTGATTACAAAGAGGGTGAGGTCGATCTCATTATCGGGGGGCCTCCGTGTCAACCGTTCAGTCAAATTGGCTATCAACGGGGCAATCGCGATGCTCGCGATGGTTTTCCCATCTTCTTGGATACGGTCGCGCGGCTCCGACCAAAAATTGCAATTATTGAAAACGTGCGAGGGCTGCTTTTTCGAAATCGCGATTATCTTGGCCAAGTCGTTAGCGAATTGAAGCGTCTGGGCTATCAGGTTGAAGCACGCCTCTTAAACGCCCGCGACTATGGTGCGCCCCAAAACCGCGAGCGAGTGGTCATCGTGAGTCACAAAGGTGGTTGGGAATGGCCGGAACCGATGGTTGCATACCCTGTAACAGCCGGACAGGCCATTGGGGACACCGCTTATACGATTCCCGAGGGCGCAAAATTCCTAACAGATTCCATGGATCGCTACATCAAGGATTACGAAAATCGCAGCCACTGCGTTAATCCACGCGACCTTCATCTGGACCGTCCATCTCGCACGCTTACGTGCCGTAATTTCGGTGCAGCAACGTCAGATATGCAACGCATAAAGCTACCCGATGGCCGTCGCCGGATGTTGACAGTTCGTGAGGGGGCTAGGCTCCAAGGTTTCCCCGACTGGTTCGTCTTTTCCGGCGGTCAGTACGATCAAACCGAACAGATTGGCAACGCTGTCTCCCCACTTATGTCTCTAGCAATCGGTCGTCAGGCAATGCGGGCTCTGGAGAACAATACGATGCTCAAATCTCCACGCCGTCCAAACAAGATACTTCGTTCGCTCATGGACGAAGGCCCAATCGACGCGATGACCAGACAAGCGGCCACCCTTCTTCGGGACGTTGGCATGGACCTTCGCAGTATGACGTCGATACACCAAAGGCGGACGCCATGGGCGCTGCTGGCGGTTGCTTATTTACAACCGGGCGACCCATGGTCGGGTGCAAAATCCTGGCTTGAGGATGGTTTAACTAAGCCCCTCAGCCAGCGCGAAATACTCGCTTTCTGGAACAGGCATTATGGGACGAATTACGCTGACTCGTCCTACGACGATGTTAAGCGTCGAAACTTAATTCACCTTGAGGCGGCAGGGCTTGTTCAGGCAGGTGCCAAAGATGTGACTGCGGCTATTAATGATCCCACTCGAGGCCATGCCCTCACACTTGAGGGACTAAAGCTAGTGAGAGCCTACAACACTTCTGCTTGGCCAGAGGCGTTGGCCGAATTCCGGGCTGAAATCCCTGATCGCGCCAGGGCACTGGCCGAGCGCCGACGCAGAGTGGCAGTGGCAATAACTTTGCCTTTCGGCATTAATCTATCGCTGACTCCAGGACCGCACAACGACCTTCAGCGTGCATGCGTGGAAGGCTTTCTGGGTAAGTTCGCTTCAGATGCCAGGGTGTTATACCTTGCCGATGCGGCAAAAAAATCTGGCGACGAGGGTGCCGGACGCAAAATTTACCGGGAAGATGAACTACGTGAGTTAGGTGTTGCAGCTTTTTTACAAGGCCAGAAGCTTGTTGATATCATTGCATACTCTCCATCGAAAAATTGGATTTTCCTGATTGAAGCAGTTCATTCTTCAAATCCGCTTACACCGGAGCGCCATCAATTATTGAGAGAGGCTATGGCTAAAGCTAAGGCAGGCCGAGTTTATGTGACAGCATTTCAAAGTAAGCAGGATTTCCGGAGGCGAGCAGCAGACATCTCATGGGAAACAGAAGTGTGGATTGCTGAAGCTCCCGACCATCTTATTCACTATAATGGTGATCGATTTATGGGCCCTCACGAAGGCGAAGAGGCCACTATTGTTTGACTCGTGAACGCCGGATTCAAGTTGTGCTCGCTACTCCAGCCCCATATCGGCTTTGACAAGTACAACTCCATCGCGTGTTGGATAATAATCGCTGTTTCTAAATCTTCTGAGCCTTCGAATCCGATTTGAATTTTTCTGTGCTTTTCTATTTCGCGGTAGTTGCGGCAATTACCGATTGCTCAAAGAGATAGGCCCTAAGCAGGTTCTGGCTTCGCCGGTCCTCCATCCACCGCCGACGCTCGCTCCCGCTCCAACAACGCCCGCTTGCGCCCCACCCCCCACCGATACCCCGTCAGCGCCCCGTCGCTGCCGATGACGCGGTGGCAGGGCACCGCCAGCGACACCGGGTTGGTGGCGCAGGAGCGGGCCACGGCGCGCACCGCCCGGGGCTGGCCCAGCATCGCCGCCAGCTCGGCGTAGCTGCGGGTCTGGCCGGGCGGGATCGATTGCAGCGCCTCCCACACCCGGCGCTGGAACAGCGTGCCGCGCAGGTCGAGTGGTAGCGCCAGAGCGGCGCGCGGCTCCTCCAGGAAGGCCACGACGGCGGCTAGCGTCTCGCGCAGGCCGGTGTCGTCGGTCTCGATCCGCGCCTGCGGAAAGCGGCGGCGCAGGTCGCCGAGCAGGGCGTCGTCCGGCTCGGCGAAGCCGATGAAGCAGACGCCGGTGCCGGTCGCCCCCACCAGCAGGCGCCCGAACGGACAGTCGGCCAGCGCCACGCGGATGGTCTCGCCGGCGCCGCCGCGCCGCGCGGCCCCCGGCGTCATGCCGAGCAGCCGCCCGGTGTCCTCGTACACCCGGCTCTCCGACCCGAAGCCGGCACCCGCCACCGCGTCGGCGACCCGCTCGCCGCTGGCCAGGGCCGCCATCAGGCGGCGCGCGCGGACGCCCTCGGCGTAGGAGCGCGGCGTGACGCCGGCGATGTCGCGGAACAGGCGCAGGAAGTGGAAGCGGGAGTAGCCGCTGCGCAGGGCCAGCGCCGCCAGCGAGGGGATCGCCTCCGCCGCCTCGATCTGCGCGCAGGCGGCGGCCACCACGGCGCGGGCCAGGTCAGCGCGCTCGCCCTTCGGGTCGCACCGCTTGCAGGCGCGAAACCCGGCCTGCTCCGCCTCCGCCCGCTCGGCGAAGAAGCGGGTGTTGCGGCGCAGCGGAAGCCGGGACGCGCAGCCGGGGCGGCAATACACGCCCATCGTGGTGACGGCATACAGGAAATCGGCCGGCTGCCGGCGGGTGACCAGATCCCAGCGTTGGTCGTCGAGTGTGCTCATGGGGGGAGCTTGCCCCGGATGGCGCGCGCGGCGCCATCCGGGGATTGGCCCAGTATCAATCGCGCCGTCAGCGGCCTACCAGCAGGTATAGCCGCCGTCGGCCAGCACGATGCTGCCGGTCAGCAGGCTGGCGGCCTCCGAGGCGAGGAACAGCACCACCGAGGCGATCTCCTCCGGCTGGCCGACCCGGTGCATCGGCGTCATCTCCAGCCAGGTCTGCGCCATCGCCTCGTTCTGCATGCCGAACTTGGTCAGCGGTGTCTCGATATAGGTCGGTGCCACCGCGTTGACGCGCACGCCGCGCGCACCCCACTCGGCGGCCAGGGATTTGGTCAGGTGATGCACCGCCGCCTTGCTGGCGTTGTAGAACGATTGCGGCTGCGGCTTGTTGACGATGAAGCCGGACATCGAGCCGATGTTGACGATGGAGCCGGC